>NZ_JBQQCE010000163.1:0-19404 GCF_052245645.1 Streptomyces sp. KR55
ATGGGCAGCGGCCGTTCTTTCGTGCTTCGTTACTCGACATCTCGAAGCGTGAAGAACGGCCGCGCCACGTGCTGCCGGTTCCCGGAGAACTCAGCAGGTCGAGTGACCTGCGGCGTTAAACGCCAAGCTTAGGCGTACTCCTCCCGCTGGGGGCAGGTGGGCCGCGAGCTCGTCTGACACGGCAGGGAGACCGCGATGGTGGCGAAGGTGTGCAGCCGTCGCAGTGGTCCGCCTTCGGCTCCGATCCGGCCGACCGGATCATGTCCGCCTCCGGGGACCCGCCGTGACGGAGGGGTGTCGGCAGCCCTGGCGAATCTGTGCCGCTCGCCCGTCATGGCCCCTGGGCGCCGCTGCGCCCGCCTCCAACGACCGGCTTGGCGCAGACGGCACCTCAGGGTGTCACAGCGGCGTGATCACGTACTCCTCGCCTGCCCGGGTCTCGAACACGACGACTGTGCTTTCGGGGCGTTTCACCTGTGTCCGAGTGCCGCTCTTGGAATGCACGGTGACCGGTGTGGCGGTGCGCAGTCGGGCAGTGCCGGTCTGACGTGCCGCGAGCTGGGCGTGGGTCAGTGCGCCGTTGCTCCAGGAGAGGTCGACGGTGAGGCAGCCGCGGGCGAGGAGGCCAGTGGCCCGGCCCTCCGCAAGCTGCGGAGGCAGCGCGGGGAGTAGGTGGACCTCGTCGGTGTGGGACTGGAGCAGCCATTCGGTCACACCCGCGGTGGCTCCGAAGTTGCCGTCGATCTGGAAGGGCGGGTGCAGGTCGAACAGGTTCGGGGCGGTGCGGTCGGGGGTGAGCAGGTCGGTGAGGAGTTTGTAGGAGCGCATCCCGTCTTCGGCGCGCGCCCAGAAATTGATCTTCCAGGCGAGGGACCAGCCGGTGCCGGCGTCCCCGCGCATCTCCAGTGTCCTCAGAGCGGCCCGGAACAGCTCGGGGGTGCCGCGCTTGGAGATCTGGTTGCTGGGGTGCAGGCCGTACAGGTGGGAGATGTGGCGGTGTTGCTGCTCGGGCGCGCCGGCGTCCCAGTCCTGCTGCCACTCCTGCAGTTGTCCCAGCGCACCGATCTTCATGGGCGGCAGTTGGGCGCGGGTCTGGCGCACCTGGTCGGCGTACGGGCTCGTGGCGCCGAGCGTGTCACAGGCGGCGAGGTAGCCGTCGAACAGGTCGCGCAGGATCTGGTTGTCCATGGTCGGACCGGCACAAGCGGACACGCCGGGGTGGTGGGCGTTCTCCGGTGACACGGACGGACAGGTCACCAGGTGCCCGGTGGTGGGGTCGGGGACGAGAGCGTCGAGGAAGAAGCGGACCGCTCCTTCAACGACCGGCAGGCGCCGGCGCAGCGCGTCGCGGTCGCCGGTGAAGCGGTAGTGCTCCCATACCGAGGTGGCCAACCAAGCGCCACCGGTGGGCCACATGCCCCAGAACGCGCCGTCGACAGGCGCGGTGCCGCGCCAGGCGTCGGTGTTGTGATGGGCGACCCAGCCGTTCGCGCCGTACTGCACCCGTGCGGTCTTCTGTCCTGCCTGGGCGAGGTCGTCGAGAAGAGCGAAGATCGGTTCCCAGCACTCCAGGAGGTTGGTGGTAGGTGCGGGCCAGTAGTTCATCTCCGTGTTGATGTTGATCGTGTACTTGGAGTCCCAGGGCGGGGAGAGCTGGTCGTTCCAGATACCCTGCAGGTTGGCGGGCTGGGTGCCGGGGCGGGAGGAAGCGATGAGCAGGTAGCGGCCGAACTGGTAGTGCAGGGCCACCAGCTGGGGGTCGTCGGCCTGGGCGAAGGCCGCGATCCGCTGATCGGTCGGCGCCTGTGCGGCATCCGTGGTGCCGAGGTCGAGCGTGACGCGCCGGAAGAGGGCCCGGTGGTCGCGCACGTGCCGGGAGCGCAGCTGCCCGTAGGGGGTGTCGGCGGCGGCGTTCAGGGGGCGTTCGGCGCGGGCCCGGTGGTCACCGGAAGCGTCCCGGTAGTCGTTGTAGCTGGTGCCGACGGATACCAGCAGGGTCACCGCGTCGGCCCCGTCCACGGCGAGTGTGCCGTTCTCGCTGCGCACGGTGCCCCCCTCGGCGCGGGCACGGACCAGAGCGCGAAAGCGGACCCGGCCGGTGATTCCCTCGCGGGTCTGCCCGATCCCCTCCAGCGCGGCGGTGATGCGGTCCGGGGAGGATGTCTGGGCCTGCTGGGGGCTGTCGAAGGTGGCGGTGAGCGACAGGGCACCGGGGGTGTCGGCGGTCAGGCGGACCACGATCAGCTGGTCGGCGTGGGTGGCGAACGCCTCGCGACGGTAGGCCACCCCGCTGCGGGTGTACGTCGTGGTGGCCACGGCCGTGTCCAGGTCCAACTCCCGTCGATAGGAGCTGACGTCACCTGTGCCCGGGACCTTGAGGCGCAGGTTGCCGACCGTCTGGTACATCAACTCCCCGACCGGGCTGCCCAGGAACGTCGAGTTGATCAGATCCTGGGCCGAGTTCCACTGGCCGGCGAAGACCCGGCGCCGGATCTCGGGGAGGTTTGCCAGGCCCTGGGGGTTGGCGGGCTCGTAGGGGCCTCCCGCCCACAGAGTGTCCTCGTTGAGCTGGAGCTGTTCGGTGTCGACTCCGCCGAACACCATCGCGCCGAGGCGGCCGTTGCCGATCGGCAACGCCTCCAGCCACTGGCCTGCGGGCCTGTCGTACCACAGGGCGAGGCGGGAGGTGTCCGGCGCGGCGGCATCCTCCGCTTCTGCGGCGGTCTGCGGTGCCGCGGCCGCCGCAGTGGGCGGGAGGCCGACGGCAAGTGCAGCGGACGTCGCTGCGGAGGTGACGAGAAAATCTCTTCGTTCCATGGGAATGCCTGCCTTTCGGATGCGGGTTGGGCTGGTCATTCACGAATGGGGGGTGAGGTCCGCTGCCCCGACCGTGGTCACGGCCGTGCGATGCGGCGTGGCCGACCGGTCTCGGGCGGCGGCGGGGCCAGGGGGCGGCGGGGAAGGCAGGGGCGTCTATTCCTGCGCCTTGCCTCCGGTGATGCGGGACAGCGCCAGCGCGACGAGGATGATCGCGCCGTTGAGGGCGCCGATCCACTGCGCGGGGACGCCTCCGAGGGTGAGGACGTTCTGGATCAGGAACAGCAGCAGGATGCCGGTGAACGCGCCGAACACCGTGCCCTTGCCGCCGTTGAGGCTGATACCGCCGATGACGGCGGCGGCGAACACGGTGAAGATGTAGCCGTTGCCCTGGGCGGAGGCCACGGAGGCGAGGCGTCCCGAGAGCAGCAGGCCGCTCAGCGCGGCGAGGACGCTCGCGGTGACGATGACGATCCACAGCACCCGGTCGGTGCGGATGCCGGCCGCTTTCGCCGCGTCGACGTTGCCGCCGATCGCATAGAGGGAGCGGCCGAAGCTGGTGAAGCCGAGCACCACGATGCCGATCGCGAAGAGGATCAGGCAGATCCACACCGAGGCGGGCATGCCCAGCCATTGGGTGGTGCCGAGGTAGAGCATCGACGGGGGCAGCTGAAAGAAGGTCTGGCCGCCGGAGATGCCGGTCAGGATGCCGCGCAGCACGATCAGCATGCCGAGTGTCACGATGAAGCCGTTGAGCCCGAACCGGATGATGAACAGGGCGTTCACGACACCGATGAGGAGACCGACCGTCAAGGTGACGGGGATGGACCAGGCACCGGGCAGCAGTCCGACCCCGTGTGCCGCGCCCGCCGGGACGGTGAGCCAGGCCGCGACGCCGGGGGCGAGCCCGACGGTGGACTCCAGGGAGAGGTCCATCTTCTTGACGATCAGCACCAGGGTCTGGGCGAGGACCAGCAGTGCGATCTCGGACATGGTCTGCAGGACGTTGATCAGGTTGTCGGGCTGCAGGAACACCGGATTCACCAGCTGGCCGACGATGGCCATGACGATGATCGCAGGAATGAGCGCCAGGTCCCGGAGCCGCGCGAAGGCCAGCCTGCGTTCTCCCGTCCTCCCTGCGGTCGGCTGCTCGCTCTTGGTGTCCGGCGGCCCGTCGCTGGGGCTCTTCGCGGCGGCCGCGGTCGCGCTTTCAGACATCGAGGTCCACTCCTTCCATTGCGGCCACGAGTTCGTGGTCGTGCCAGCCGCTGGCCTTCTCGGCCACTACTCGGCCCTGGAACATCACCAGGACCCGGTCGCACATGCGCAGGTCGTCGAGTTCGTCGGAGGCGATGAGCACGCCGGTGCCGGACTCGGCGATCTCCTCGACCTTGCCGAGGAGGAACTCCTTGGACCGCACGTCGACACCGGCGGTCGGATTGATCAGGACCAGCACCTTCGGGTCGTTGGCGATGGCTCGTGCCATGACGACCTTCTGCTGGTTGCCTCCGGACAGTCCGGAGACGGGCAGCTCCGGCCCCGGCGTCTTGATCGCCAGATTTTCGATCATGGAACGGGCGATGGTGTCCCGGCGGCGCCCGTCGATGAAACCGGGCGGACCGATTCGTTCGGGGATGGCGAGGGTGCCGTTGTCCGCGATCGACATCTCCGGCACGAATCCCTGCTGGTGACGGTCCTGCGGGACGAAGCCGGCCCCGGCCTTCAGAGCCGCGGACACACTGCCGGGTCGTGGACGCACCCCGGCGATCGTCACCGTGCCCGAGTCTGCGGCCCGTAGTCCCACGACCGTCTCCGCCACCTCGATACGACCGCTGCTGGCCGCGCCGGCGAGACCGACGATCTCTCCGCGGCGGATGCGGACGGACACGTCCTCGTACGCACCCGGGAGGGTGGCGCCTTCCACCGCGAGCGCATCCGGGGATGCGGTGTCCGTGGGGCGACGGCGGGCCCTGGTGGCTTCGGTCGCGCCCTCGCCGGTCATGGCGGCGATCAGTTCGGCGCGGGGCAGTTCGGCCACCGGGGCAGTCAGGATGTGCCGGGCGTCGCGGAACACGGTCACCGTGTCGCAGATCTCGTAGATCTCCTGGAGGTGGTGGCTGATGAACAGGAAGGTCACGCCCTGGCGTTGCAGGTCCCGGATCCGGGCGAACAGGCGGTTGATCGCGGACCCGTCGAGCTGTGCGGGGTGCTCACGTCCACGTCGACCGACCAGGTTTGCAGCAGCTCGCGTGCTCTGCCGCGCACCGTTCGCCAGCTGATCAGGCCGCCGCGACCGCGGTCGTGCCGGTTGAGGAAGAGGTTTTCGGCGACCGTCAACTCGAGCATGATGGTGGGCTTCTGGTATACGCAGGCCACCCGCCGGCGCCAGCCGTCGCGGTCCGTGAGTCGGGGGGCCGGCTCGCCGTTGAAGGTGACCGTGCCCTCGTCCGGTGCGTGAAGTCCGGTGAGGATGGAGACCAGCGTGGACTTCCCGGCACCGTTGCGTCCGACGAGTGCATGGGTCTGCCCGGGCGCGATCGTGATCCCGGCGTCGCGCAGCGCCACCGTGGGACCGAATCGCTTCGTTATCCCCGCCGCCTGGGCGACGGGCGGAGCCGTAACCATGTCTGTGTATCGCCTTCCGGTCAGCCGAGGTGGTTGCCCCAGAGGGAGTCGTCGTCGCTCTTGAGGCTGGGGACCCCGCCGTAGGTGCCGCCGTCCGCCGTCACCAGGGGTGCGGAGAGCTGGTCCTCCAGAAGGCCGTCGCGCACCTTGATGATCGTGCTGTCGTGGTCGGTCTTGCCGGGCGTGAACGTCTTGCCGTCGATCGCCGCCTTCAGGTAGTAGAGGGCGTACTTGGCGTAGAGGTCGGCCGGCTGGGAAACGGTGGCGTCGATCTTGCCCTCGGCGATGTTCTTGAGTTCCTCGGGGATGCCGTCGTTGGAGACGACGAACACGTGCTTCTTGTCCTCGGGGCCGACCAGCAGGTTCTTCTGCTTGAGTACCTGGAGGGTGCCGGCCAGCGCGAAGCTGGACTGCATGTAGACGCCCTTGATGTCGGGGTGGGCGGTCAGGGTCGTCTGCAGCTTCTGCGCAGCGACCGCTCCGTCCCAGTTGGTGGCCTCACCGAAGACCTTGATGGCCGGATAGTTCTTCTTCATGCAGCCGTTGAACGCCTCGGTACGGTCGCGGCCGTTGACGGAGGCGAGATCGCCCTGGAGCATGACGACCTTGCCCTTGCCTCCCAGCTTGGTCCCGAGGTATCGGCAGGCCTTCTCGCCGTATGCGCGGTTGTCCGCGCGGACGACCATGTACACGTTGCCGGTGTCGGGGCGGGTGTCCACGGAGACGACGGGAATTTTCTTCGCTTCCAACTGCGCCAGGGTGGGCGCGATGGCGGCGGTGTCCTGCGGCGCCATCGCGACACCCTTGACGCCCTGACTGATGAACGTCTGGACGTTGGCGGTGAGTTTGGCGACGTCGTTCTGCGAGTTGGTGGTCTTCAGATCGAGCTTGAGTTCCTTCGCGAACTGCGGGGTGTACTTGATGTACGAGTTCCAGAAGTCGGTGTCGGAGCGCGGGTAGTCGACCCCGACCGCCGCTGCACCACCGCCTTGGCCCGAGGCTGACGCGGATCCGGAACCCCCGCAGGCAGCGAGTGAGGTGACGGTCAGGGCGGCGAGGGCGCCGAAACAGGCGTGTCTGGTGAACCTGAGCTTCATTGCTCGTTCTCCTTGCTGGTGGGGCCACGCGGACGGGCTGTGTGCGGGACCGGTTGTGCGGTGTGCGGGTGCCGGTCGTGGGAGTGGAGGGGGAGGGAGCGGGTCAGGTGCGCGGGCGGATCCGCAGGCCCTGCATGCCGCCGTCGACGGGGAGGTCGGTGCCGGTGGTGGAGCCGGATCGGGGGCTTGCCAGGTAGGCGATGGCCGCGGCGACCTCGTCGGCGGAGACGAGACGGCCCATGGGCTGGCGGGCGTGGAGAGCAGCGCGTTCGGCTGCAGGGTCGGCGGCGCGGTCCAGGAGGCGGCCGATCCACGGCGTGTCGGCGGTGCCGGGGTTGACGCAGTTGACGCGGATCCCGGAGTGCACGAGGTCGGCGGCGGTTGCCCGGGTGAGGGCGAGCACGGCGCCCTTCGTGGCGGAGTACAGCACCCGGTCGGGCAGCCCTGCGGTGGCGGCGATGGAGCAGGTGTTGACGATGGCCGCGCTGCCGGAGCGGCGCAGATGGGGGAGAGCGGCCCGAGTCACCCGGACCATGCCGAGGACGTTGACGTCGAAGACTCGGTGCCACTCGTCGTCGGTGTTCTCCTCGATGGTGCCCTGGGCGCCGATCCCGGCGTTGTTGATCAGGATGTCGATGCCGCCGAGCACGCGCGCGGCCTCCTCGACGGCTGCCCGGACGCCCGCATCGTCGGCGACGTCCGCGCGGATCCCGACGAGGGGTTCGGGAAGGTCGTCGGGTTTGAGGTCGAGGCAGGCGACGCGAGCCCCGCGGACGGCCAGCAGGCGAGCGGTGGCCAGCCCGATGCCGGAGGCGCCGCCGGTGACGAGGGCTGTCAGTCCCGCGAACTCGGGCGCGCTCATCCGTCGGCCTCTCCGCTCCACACAGGGCCGTCGGGGTAGCGGTGGTCCGCCAGGGACTGCGGGTGGAGTTCGGCGCTGATGCCGGGGGCGGCCGGGGCGAGATAACGGCCGTCGCGGATGCGGACCGGATCGGTGAAGTGCTCGTGCAGGTGGTCGACGTACTCGATCACGCGGTTCTCGGTGGTGCCGCTGACGGCCACATAGTCGAACATCGCAAGGTGCTGCACCATCTCGCACAGTCCGACCCCGCCGGCGTGCGGGCAGACCGGGACGCCGAACTTGGCGGCCAGCAGCAGGACGGCGACGTTCTCGGTGACACCGGCGGTGCGGCTGGCGTCGAGCTGCAGGATGTCGAGTGCACCCGCCTGGAGAAGCTGTTTGAACATCACCTGGTTGTGGGTGTGTTCACCTGTGGCCACCTTGACCGGCGCCACCGCCCGGCGGATGGCGGCGTGGCCGAGGATGTCGTCCGGTGAGGTGGGTTCCTCGATCCAGTACGGGTCGTAGGGTGCGAGCGACGCCGTCCAGTCGATCGCCTGTTGAACTCCCCACGCCTGATTGGCGTCGACGGCAATCCTGATGTCCGGGCCGACCGCCTCGCGGGCCAGCCGCATACGGCGCCGGTCGGCCTCGCGGTCGGCGCCGACCTTCAGCTTGATCTGGCCAAAGCCCTCGGCGACTGCCTCCTTGGACAGCCGTACCAGCTTCTCGTCGTCGTAGCCGAGCCAGCCGGGGGTGGTGGTGTACGCCGGGTAGCCGTGCTCCAGCAGGTGCGCGGCGCGTCGGGCACGGCCGGGTTCGGCGCGGCGCAGGATGTCGAGGGCCTCGTCACGGGTGAGGGCGTCCTGGAGGTAGCGGAAGTCGACCAGGTCGACCAGCTGTTCCGGGGAGAGCTCGGCCAGCAGCCGCCAGACCGGCTTTCCGGTACGGCGCCCGTACAGGTCCCAGACGGCGTTGACGATCGCCGCGGCGGCCATGTGGATGGCCCCCTTCTCCGGGCCCAGCCAGCGCAGTTGGCTGTCACCGGTCAGCCGCCGGGAGAAGCCGCCGAGATCGGCCAGTACCTCCTCCACCGGGAGCCCCACGATCAGCGGGGCAAGGGCTCGTACGGCAGCGACCTGGACGTCGTTGCCGCGTCCCACGGTGAAGGCGAGCCCGTGCCCCTCACCCCCGGCGCTCGTACGGAGCGTCACATAAGCAGCCGAGTAGTCGGGTTCGGGGTTCATGGCGTCGGAGCCGTCGAGTTCCCGCGAGGTCGGGAACCGCACGTCGACGGCCTCGACCGCGCTGATCAGCTCACTCATCGGGCCCGACACCTTCGGCTCGGAGGGTCCAGCACTGTCTCGGCGCCATGGCAACCACCCATCGTCGTGTGTCAACGCGATGTCCTCTCTGCGAGGGCAGAATCTGGACATGGGATGGATTTATAGGGTCGCCCCGTGGCGGTGTCCATACCTCGGGAGGAAAAGATATGGCGTCAAGCAATCTGCCTGCGCCTTTATGTCGAAGACATATGTGGGTGACTTCTTGAGCCGCTCCATTTCTTCCTCAGTGATGGGATGTGTTGCTACGCTGCCGCCGCCTGGGCAACGAGCAGGGAGCAGCCGCATGTCATTGACCGACAAGGCCATCGACCGCATCAGGGATCTCATCCACTCCGGCGAGCTGCCGCCAGGCGCCAAACTGCCGCCCGAGCAGCAGCTGGCCGCGGAGCTGGGCCTGTCCCGCAATCTGATGCGGGAGGCGGTGAAGGCACTGGTTGTCGCACGGGTGCTGGAAATCCGTCGGGGCGACGGCACCTATGTGACCAGCCTCGAACCGGAGCTGCTGCTGAGCAGCATCGGGTCGGCGGTGGAACTGCTGCGCGGCGACACCCTGCTGGAGCTGACCGAGGTGCGGCGGCTGTTCGAACCGGTCGCCACCGGACTGGCCGCCGCCCGGATCTCGGCCGAGGAACTGGGGGAGGTGGAGCGGCACTTGGACGCGATGCGGGCGGCCCGGGACGACGTGGAGCGGCTCAACGAGCACGACGCCGCGTTCCACCGGGCGGTGATCGCGGCCACGGGCAACGCCACCCTCGCCACCCTGCTGGAGGGCATCTCCAGCCGGACGGTGCGTGCACGCGTCTGGCGAGGTCTGGTGGACGACAAGGCCGCTGCCCGCACCGTCGCCGAACATGAGGCGATCTACCAGGCGCTGGCCGCCCGCGACACCTCCCTGGCCCAGGCCGCCGCGCTCCTGCACGTCAGCACCACCGAGCAGTGGCTGCGCGAGCACCTGGAGCCCAACAGCGGCATCCCGAGCGGCGTCAGGAAGGCCTAGCAGTTCCTGACCCCCATCGCCCACCACCCCGTTTTCCCCTCCCCCGTGTCCGGCCCAGGCGCCATCGCCTCGGGCAGCCACGTTCCCTCAGCGAGGAGCATCCGATGAGATTCCTGCGCGTGGGCCCTGCGGGCTCCGAGCGCCCCGCCGTCCTCGACGCCGACGGCGTCGCCTACGACCTGATGTCGCTCACCGCCGACATCGACGGCACCTTCCTGGCCGGGGACGGCGTTCAGCGCGCCCGCGCCGCGCTGGCCGAGGGAGCTCTGCCGCGCATCGAGATGACGGGGCGACGCATCGGCGCCCCGGTGGCGCGACCCGGCAAGGTCGTGTGCGTCGGGCTGAACTACGTCGATCACGCCGAGGAGACCGCGACCCCGCCCCCGGCCGAGCCGGTGGTCTTCATGAAGGCGGCCAACACAGTGGTCGGACCCGACGACACCGTCCTCATACCGCGCACCAGCAGCAAGACGGACTACGAGATCGAACTCGCGGTCATCATCGGCCGGACCGCCCGCTACCTGCACTCGCCGGATGCCGCCGCCGAGGTCATCGCGGGCTACGCCATCGCCGACGACGTGAGCGAGCGCGCCTTCCAGCACGAGCGCGGAGGACAGTGGGACAAGGGCAAGTCCTGCGAGACGTTCAACCCGCTCGGACCCTGGCTGGTGACGCCGGACGAGACCGGCGACCCCCAGGACCTGGGGCTGCGGCTGCGGGTCAACGGCGAGCCGCGCCAAGACGGCCACACCAAGAACATGATCTTCGGTGTGCACCACATCGTCTGGTATCTGAGCCAGTTCATGGTGCTGGACCCCGGCGACGTGATCAACACAGGAACCCCGGCAGGAGTCGCCTTCGGCGCCAACGACTTCCCCTACCTCCGGGCCGGCGACGTGGTCGAGGTGGAGATCGACCGGCTCGGTCGTCAGCGGCACGTCGTCGGGCAGGCCTGATGTCCGGCGCGGCTCACCCCTGGTACGCCGAACGGGTACCTCTCGGACGCTCCGAAGTGACTGTCAGCCGCATCGGGCTGGGCACCGCGCCGCTGGGCGGTCTGTTCTCGGCTGTCGGCGACCGGGAGGCCGCCGCCACGTTGGAGGCCGCCTGGTCGGCCGGGATCCGCTACTTCGACACCGCCCCGCACTACGGTGCCGGGCTCGCCGAGCGGCGGCTCGGCGCGTTCCTCACCGGCATCGGGCGCCCGCGCTCGCAATGCACGGTGTCCACCAAGGTCGGCCGGTTGCTCGTGCCGGGTGAGTCCGCTTCGGGAGACGAGAACTTCCACGGCGAACCCGGCCTGGTCAGGATCCGCGACTACAGCGCCGAAGGCGTCTACCGCTCCCTGGCCGAGAGCCTGGAGCGCTCCGGCCTCGATGCCTTCGACATCGTGCTCATCCACGACCCGGACGACCACTGGAAGGAGGCCGTCACCGGCGCCTACCCGGCGCTGGACCGGCTGCGTGCCGAGAAAGCGGTCCGGGCGATCGGCGTGGGGATGAACCAGACGGCGATGCTCACCCGCTTCGTCACCGAGACGGACCTCGACTGTGTGCTCGTGGCCGGCCGCTACTCCCTGCTGGATCGCAGCGCGGCCGACGAATTGCTGCCCGCTTGTGCCGAACGCGGAGTGGGCGTCCTGGTCGGCGGTGTCTTCAACAGCGGCATCCTGGCGAATCTGGCACCCGATGCCACGTACGACTACGCGCCGGCCCCCGAAGCGGTGCGGCGGCATGCCCTCGCTCTGAGCGAGCTCTGCGCTGCCCACGGCGTGGCGCTGGCCGCCGCGGCTTTGCGGTTCCCGCTGCGGCACCCCGCCGTCACCGGGGTCGTCGTCGGGGCGCGCAGTGCGCAGGAGATCACCGTGAACGTCGCACACGCCTGCGCGTCGATCCCCGAGGAGCTGTGGGTGGCGCTCGACGCCCTTGAAGGGGATGGACGATGAGCAGGATCGACGCACACCACCACGTCTGGCGACCGGCATCGGCCCCGCCGTCCGCCGCGGGTTGCGGCCCGCGGCGCCGCGTACACGCATGGCTCGACGCTCCCGGCATGGCTCCGCTGCGGCGGGACTTCACCTTGGAGGACCTGGCGCCGACAGCCGGGGCAGCGGGCATCGACCGTACGGTGCTGGTCCAGGTCCTGCCCGACCTCGACGAGACCGCCGAGTTCCTGGCCTTGGCCGCAGCGGGCGACGTGGTCGCCGGGGTCGTGGGCTGGGCCGACCTCACCGCGGACGGCCTCGCCGGCACCCTGGACGCGCTGCGGGCGGCGCCCGGTGGTGACCATCTGGTGGGCCTGCGGCACCTGGTGCAGGGTGAGCAGGACCCGGGCTGGTTGAACCGGCCGGACGTGCGCCGGGGGCTGCGCACGCTCGCGCAGGCGGGCCTCACCTTCGACCTGCTCGTCCTGCCTCACCAGCTGCCTGCCGCCATCACCGCCGTCAGGGAGCTGCCGGAACTCACCTTCGTCCTCGATCATCTGTCCAAGCCGCCCATCGCCACGGGCGAACTGCAGCCCTGGGCCTCGTTGATCCGTGAACTGGCGGCGGTGCCCAATGTGTTCTGCAAGCTGTCCGGCATGGTCACCGAGGCCGAATGGCACAACTGGAGCGTGACCGCTTTGCGTCCCTACGCCGAGGTGGTGCTCGACGCCTTCGGCCCGCGGCGGGTGATGTTCGGCTCGGACTGGCCGGTCTGTCTGCTGGCCGCCTCGTACGAGGAGGTCGTCGACGCGGCGGAGGCACTGACCGCCGACCTCACCGCAGCCGAGCGATCCCATGTCTTCGCCGCGACGGCCGAGCGCGCCTACCGACTGGGCGAGAGGGACGGGCGAGCCGGTGACGGAGATCCTGTGGGGGTGGTCCGGTGAAGGTGCGCCTGGCCTATGGGCAGTCAGGGCTCGACATCGAGGTGGATCCTCGTGCGGCGACGGTCGTCGAACCGGTCCACCACGAGGGGGCCGCGGACCAGATGGCCGTCCTGCGCGCGGCCCTGCGTGACCCGGTCGCCGGACCGCCGCTGCGCGAGCGGGTGCGCCCGGGGCAGACGGTGGCCATCTCGGCCTGCGACGGCACCCGCCCGCAGCCCCGGCACCTGATGATCCCGGCCGTCCTCGACGAACTCGAGGGCGTCGTCCGCCGGGAGGACGTGGTGATCCTCGTCGCGACCGGCACTCATCGCGGCAACGACGACTCCGAGCTCCGGGCGATGTTCGGCGACGAGATCGTGGACGCGGTACGGATCGTCAACCACGACGCCCGCGATGCCGGGCAGTTGACATGGATCGGCACCCACGGCAACGGCGTACCGGTGTGGCTCAACCGCGAGTGGTGGGAGGCGGACGTCCGCATCACCACCGGCTTCGTCGAGCCCCACTTCTTCGCCGGGTTCTCGGGCGGGCCCAAGCTCGTCGCCCCCGGGCTGGCCGCCCTGGAGACCGTGCTCGTGCTGCATGACGCGGCCCGCATCGGCGACCCGCGAGCCACCTGGGGCATCACCCACGGCAATCCGGTCCACGACGACGTGCGCGCCATCGCCGAAGCCACCGGCGTGACCTTCGCGCTGGACGTGGTGCTCAACCGGGACAAGGAGATCGTGGCCGCGTTCGGGGGCGACCTGCTGCCGATGCACGCCGCCGCGACGGCCACGGCCAAGCGGATGGCGATGCGCCCGGTGGAGTCGCCGTTCGACGTCGTCGTCACCACCAACTCCGGCTTCCCGCTGGACCAGAACCTGTACCAGGCGGTCAAGGGGATGTCGGCGGCCTTCCAGGTGGTCCGGCCCGGAGGGACGATCGTGTGCGCGGCCGAGTGCCGTGACGGCTTCCCCGACCACGGCTCCTACCGCCGGGTGCTGGCCTCCGCGCCGTCCCCGCAGGCGCTGTTCGCCGACATCGGCGCGCGGACCGAAACGATTCCGGACCAGTGGCAGGTGCAGATCCAGGCCCGTATCCAGTCGGGCAGCCACGTCATCATGCACACCTCCTTCCTCAGCGACGCAGAGCTGGCCGCAGCCCATCTGCGCCAGACCCACGACATCTCCGCCACCGTGGCGGAGGCGCTGGCCGCCGCGGGTCCGGGCGCCCGCCTCTGTGTCCTGCCGGAAGGTCCGCAGACCATTCCGTACATCGAAGGGGGGCGGCCGTGAGCGAGGTGCTCGACCTGGGATACGCACGGCTCGATCTCGGCCGTGAGGCCCGGCAGGGACTGCCCGAGGTCGTCTACGGCCCCGGCAAGACCGTGGAGCAGATCGCCGGAATCGTCACCGGACTCCTGGAACACAACACCGGGCCCGTGCTCGCCACCCGCGTCGCCCCCAATGCGGCGGCGGCAGTCCTGGTGCGGGTGGACGGCGGGGCGTACGACGAGAAGGCCCGGCTGCTGTCCTGGCGGCCGGCCGCCGCCGGGCAATTCTCCGTCATGGTGGTGGCCGCCGGAACGTCCGACGGTCCGGTGGCCGCCGAAGCCGCCGCCGTGGCCTCGGCCATCGGACTGGACACGACGGTCGTCCACGACGTGGGGGTGGCGGGACTCGACCGCGTCCTTCAGGTGCGCGGCCGGCTCCAGGACGCCGACGCGGTCATCGTGGTGGCCGGCATGGAAGGCGCCCTCGCCAGTGTTGTCGGCGGCCTGGTGCGCGCCCCCGTTGTCGCGGTGCCCGTCTCCACGGGATACGGCGCCTCGCTGGAGGGCGTCACAGCGCTCCTCGCCATGCACGCCTCCTGTGCCGCCGGGGTGACCGTGGTCAACATCGACTCCGGGTTCTCGGCGGCCATGGCGGTCCACCGCATCGCCCAGGCCCGGTTGACGGCAGAGCGCGGAGGCACCGAGTGATCTGCTGGGTCAACCCGTTCACCGGACTGGCCGGGGACATGCTGCTGGCCGCCCTGATCGATGCGGGGGCACCGCTGGACCGGATACGGGCCGCTGTGGCCGCCACCGGCCTGACCGGCTGGGACCTGATGGCCGAACGCATCACCGACCACGGACTGGCCGCCACCCGGGTCCGCGTGGAGGTCACCGACCCCTGCACCGAGCGCCGCGCCGCCGAGGTGCTGGAGATGGCCTCCCGGGCAGCCCCGCAGCCCGTCGCTGCCCTCGCCGTCGCCGCCGTGTCCGCCGTCGCCGAGGTGGAGGGGCAGCTGCATGACGCCGACCCGGCCACCGTCCACCTGCACGAACTCGGCGGCCACGACACCCTCGTCGACATCGTCGGCAGCGCCGCGGCCCTGCACGCCCTGGGCGTCACCGACGTCGTCAGCGCACCCCTGCCGCTCGGCCGGGGCCGGGTGAAGGCCGCGCACGGCGTCCTGCCCTGCCCCGCGCCGGCCACCCTCGCCCTCCTGGCGGGAGCAGCTGTCACGGGCAGCGACCTGCCCGGCGAAACGGTGACACCCACCGGAGCCGCACTGCTGCGCGCTGCCGGAGCCCGCTACGGTCCGCCGCCGCCCATGACGTTGGGCGCTACCGGTTACGGGGCAGGCACCCGTCGCCTGCCCGACCGGCCCAACGTCGTCTCCGTCAGCCTCGGCGCCGCCCTTCCGGCCGCACCGGACGAGGACGTGGTCGTCCTGGAGACCAACCTCGACGACGTCACCGGCGAACTCCTCGGGCACGTCATCACCCGGGCGCTGGACGCCGGTGCCCTCGACGCCTGGACGACCCCCGCCGTGATGAAGAAGGGCAGACCCGCGCAGGTCCTGCACGTCCTCACCACCCCGCATCACGAACGACTGCTCCGCCAGCTGGTCCTGGCCGAGACCGGCGCCCTCGGCGTCCGGCGCGTCGGCGCAACCCGCACGACGCTGCCGCGCGCCTTCGAGACGGTGGACGTCGGCGGACATCTCGTACGGATCAAACACGGTCCGCACGCGGCCAAGCCCGAGCACGACGACCTGGTGGCCGCAGCCTCGGCGCTGGGTCTGCCCCTGCGTGCCGTCGCCGCGCACGCACTTCGTCTCAGCCGAGGAGGAACGACGGTGACGCGTCAGGAGGAAGAACGTGCCGAGTGACGACCCCGTGGAGCAGCGGCTGGTGGACCGGGTGCGTGCGCTCGGCGGACCCTTCGCCGTCGCCTACTCGGGCGGCGCCGACTCCGCCCTGGTCCTGGCCGCGGGTGTGCGTGTGCTCGGGCCCGAGCACGTCCTGGCCGTCACCGCCGTGTCGGAGAGCCTGGCCGGCGGGGAACTCTCCCACGCCCGGCGCCTCGCCGACGAGCTCGGGGTCACCCATCTCACCCCGCGCACAAATGAGTTGACTCGCCCCGGCTACCGGGCCAACGGTCCCGACCGCTGCTACTTCTGCAAGTCCGAGGTGCTGGACACCATCGCCGCGCTTGCCCACGAGCACGGCTTCGACCTGGTGGCCACCGGCACCAACGCAGACGACGCCGCAGACCCCTACCGGCCGGGGGTCCGCGCCGGACGGGAACGCGGCATCAGGACTCCGCTCCTCGACGCCGGCCTGACGAAGGCGGACGTACGCCGCCTCAGCAGGCACTGGTCGCTGCCCACCTGGAACAAACCGGCGACTCCCTGTCTCGCCAGCCGGGTTCGCTATGGCATCGAAGTCACCCCCTATCGCCTGGCCCGCGTCGACCGCGCAGAGGCGGCCGTACGGGCCCTTTTGGCCGAGGCGGGACTGCAGGTGACGGACCTTCGGGTCCGCGACCTCGGAGACCGGGCCCGCGTCGAGGTGGATCCAGCTCTCGTACCCCGGACCGCGGCCTTGCCGGCCCTTGCGGAAGCCCTCGCCGGTGCCGGCTTCGCCGGCCTGCCTCACCTGGTCGAACCGTTCCGCTCGGGACGGCTCAACATTGATTCCTGATGCCGTCCGTCAGGCCGCCTGAGTGCTGGGCGGCGTGAGATCGCAGCACCTCAGCGGAGCACGTCGTCGACAGAGGTGCGCTCCCCGTTATTACCGCACGGTTCCGGCGGGGCCGGGCCTCACGTCCTCAGCCCGCCGTCACATGCGGCTACTGGCGAGGGCCCGCCTCCACCTTGATCGAGTCAGGATCCGACGAGACCGTCCTGCCCACCGAACCAACCGCATAGCCTACCGGAAGCGCCGCAGGCCAACCCTGACCTGCGAACGCGCGGCCTGTGTGCTACGCGCTTCAGCTGCCGTGCAGGCCGGCCGCGAGGTGATCCTCCGCCAGGGCCTCGATGGGTGCGGAACGGATGGTCCGGGAGGCTGCCGGGGGGTCCACAGTGACGGGTTCGCCGTACGCGTCGAGCCGGAAATCGACCGGTGTGGGGGCGAACGTTGGGATGTCCACAACGAGCTTGCGAGGGTAGGGCTTGTCACCGACCTCGACATATGCCGTCACCGAGTTGCCCTTCTCTCCCCTGCGTAGGGGGACGAGGCGCTCGCCGTCCACGGTGATGTCGGGCTTGCGGGTGGCACGCTGGCCGGGATCCGACAATTGGTCCGCGACGGCGCGCAGGAGCGCACAGGTCGACCATGTGAGGTTGACCCCCGGGAGTGGACACCGGGTTTTATGCGGCGAGTGACAGCGTACGTGACGCGATCAGTCGCTGCTCGAACTCGATCGGTGTGAGGTAGCCGAGGGCGGAGTGACGGCGGCGCCAGTTGTAGTACGACATCCAGCGGAACAACTCGAGCCGGGTCTGCGCCTTCGAGGCCCAGCGCCGACCGTGGAGCAACTCGCGCTTGAGTCCCTGGAAGAACGACTCGGCGAGGGCATTGACGCTCCTATAGTTCATAGCTCGAACCGACGCGCCCCATGCTGCGGCGGATGCCGTGCCGACGGCAGGCCTCGGCGAAGACGGCCGCACTGTACTGGGCGCCCCTGTCCGTGTGAAAGATGACGCCGTGCACCTGGCCGCCGCGGGCGGCAACCGCCATCTCGATGGCGTCCGTGACGAGCTCGGCGCGCATGTGATCGGCGATGGACCAGCCCACCACACGGCGCGAGCAGATATCGATGACCGTGGCCAGATACAGCCACGCTGATCCGACAGGTATGTAGGTAATGTCGCCGCACCACTTGGTGTTCAGCGTCTTCGCGTTGAAGTCCCTGTTCATCAGGTCCGGGGCGGGCGGCGCCGTCTTGTCCGGCACGGTGGTCCGCCTCTTCCTGCGCAGGTGACGGCCGATGATGTGGTTGACGCGCATCAGCCGGGTCACGCGCTTACGGTTGATTCTCCGTCCCGTGGCCCGCAGTTCGGCATGGACGCGAGGGGCTCCACAGGCGCCGTGATGTTCGGCGTGGACCTCACGGATCTCGGCGACCACCTTGGCCTCCTCGGCCTGGCGCTCGGCGCGGACGGCAGTGGCGGCCTGGTGCCTGTAGTAGCCGGAGCGGGACGCCCCGAGCACCCGGCAGATCCGCTGCACGCCGAAGTCTGCGCGGTTCTCGGAGATGAAGTCCCAGCGGCAGGGGCTCACTTCACCTCCCGGGCGAAATAGGCCGCTGCCCGGCGCAGGATCTCGCGCTCCAGCTGCCACTCCTGCTCGGCCTTGAGCAGCCGGGCGTTCTCGGCCCGCAGCCGGGCCAGCTCCTCCTCCGGGCTCACGCTGCCGTCGCGGCCCACGGGTGCGGTCTGGGCCTCGTCCTTGCGCACCCAGGTCCGCAGCGACTCCGCGGTGATGCCGAGATCCGCGGCCACCGCCGCATACGTCCGCTTCCCGGCCGCGGCGCGGTAGAGCGCGACGGCGTCCTTCCTGAACTCCTCCGGATACGGAGACTTGCGTCCCACCTGGACATCCCTCCCTGGACCATCAAGATCCATTGTCAGGGTGTCCACTCCAAAGGTTCATCCTCACGGTCGTCCTGCACCCAAGATGCCGACTGCGTTGGCCAGTTCCGCCGCGCAGGGGCTGTCCGGGGACCAGGTGGCGGTGACGATGGCGGTGCGGGCACCTCGGCGGCGTGCTGAGCTAGGACGCCGCCAGCGACGAGGGCCTCGTCGCTGGGGTGCGCGAAGCCCGCAAGCTGATCTGGCAACACAGCATCCTCCTGGTGAAGTTAACGAGGGAGGACGACGGTCATGGTGTTGGGCTGGCACCGGCGCGCAGGTGCGCGGCTCGGCACAGCTGGCCAGATGCAGGGGGTGCTCGGGATGGCCGCCGCGGCCGACGACCTGGAGCAGCTGGGCCCAGCGCGACGAGCTCCCCGGAGCGGGACCACTCCGCCCGATGGTGAGAATGGTTCTGCTGACTTTGTTCGGCGGGTGTAGGACGGGCTGCGACGCCTGGCTGCGCACTCCGCACGCAAGTCTGGCACCTTGCTGTACCAGCTATTTGTCGGAAAGTTGCGTGTTGGGAGCTAAGGGAAAACTGACTGCCGCTATGGTCGCCGACGCCCGTCGGCGCTATGGGGCCCGCACGGCGGACTGCCGTGCCCTCGCCCGCGAGTACAAGGTGTCGGTCAGCGCTATGCGCCATGCGCTGAACGGCACCACTTGGGCGCACGTCACCGATCCATCGCCAGTGGTTCGTCGCTCTTCCCCACCGCAGGCACTCACGGCTCACATCGTGTCGTTTGCACGCCGTCGTGTTGCCGAGGATCCTCGCCTTCTCGGCAGCCTAGTACTCCAGCCGTAGATCGTGATCTTCATGCCTGAGTGGCTTGTCGACGGTAGTGGCCGGCCTGGGATCGGGCCTGGTGGCGGCGCCGCCAGTCGGACCAACCGAGCCGGTGGGCGGCATCGTGGACG
>NZ_JBQQCE010000164.1:0-19401 GCF_052245645.1 Streptomyces sp. KR55
CGCCGCCCACAGCGCGTCGGCGAGGACCAGCCGCCCCTCCGCGTCGGTGTTCAGCACCTCCACGGTCTTGCCGCTGTACATCCGCAGCACGTCACCGGGACGGGTCGCCGAACCGGACGGCATGTTCTCGGCCAGCGCCAGCCACCCGGTGACGTTGACCTCCAGCCCGAGTCGCGCGGCGGCGACGACGGCCGCGAACACGGCGGCCGCGCCGCTCATGTCGCACTTCATCGTCTCGTTGTGACCGGCGGGCTTCAGCGAGATGCCGCCCGAGTCGTAGGTGATGCCCTTGCCGACGAAGGCGAGGTGCTTCTTCGCCTTGGAGTGGGTGTACGACAGCTTCACCAGGCGCGGCGCCGACGCCGAGCCGGAGCCGACGCCGAGGATGCCGCCGTAGCCGCCCTTGGCCAGCGCCTTCTCGTCGAGCACCTGCACCTTGATGCCGTTCTCCTTGGCCGCGGCCTGGGCGACCGCGGCGAAGGCCTCCGGGTTGAGGTCGTTCGGCGGGGAGTTGACCAGGTCGCGGGCGCGGTTCAGCTCCTCGGACACGGCGGTGGCGCGCTCGACGGCCGCCTTGTGCGCCTTGTCGCGGGGCTTGGCGCCGAGCACGACGGCCTCGGCGAGCGGGGCCTTGCCGTTCTTCTTGCCCTTGGCGGCGTTGCCGTTCTGCGCGTTGTCCTTGTACACGTCGAAGGAGTACGCGCCGAGCAGCGCGCCCTCGCCGATCGCGCCGACGGCGGCCGCGTCCGCGACCGGCAGGGCGAACGCCGCCTTCTTGGAGCCGGCCAGCGCGCGGGCGGCGATGCCGGAGGCCTTGCGCAGCGCCTCCGCGTCGTACGCGCCCCCGTTGACGTCCTTTTCGGGCAGTGCGCCCAGGCCCACCGCCACCACGAGCGGCGTCCTGAAGCCGGCCGGCGCGGGCAGCTTCGTGATCTCGCCCTCGGCCCCGGAGGCACCGAGGGTCTCGAGGATGCCGGCCAGCCCGCCGTCGTACGCCTGGTCCACGGCCTCCGCGCCCGGTGCGACGACCGGGCCCTTGTCGCCCTTGGAGACACCGATCACGATCGCGTCGGCCCGCAGGCCGGGCGCCGCGGCGGTGCTGAGAGTCAGAGCAGTCACGGTGGTGAAATCTCGCTTCCGATGTGAAGTTGCAGGGGTCGAACGGGGTGGGTCGACCGGGCCCGACAGCCGACCCCAGGTGCACCTCACGCGCGGTATTCGTCCGGGCAGGTGGACACCGGACACGAGACTACGCCCGGCAGGCTTTCCCTCATGCCTGCGGGCGTTCACCTCTGGGTGGCGTCGTCGCCATGTCCCGATCCTCGCACTTCATGAGCCGGGTCACACCCGTGGGGTTACCGGCCGAGTGCGAGAACCACCAGCGAGGTCGTCGCCGCCGTCTCGGCGAGGCCGCCGAAGACGTCGCCGGTGACTCCGCCGAAGCGGCGGATGCAGTGGCGCAGCAGGAGTTCGGCGACCGTGACGGAGGCGACGACCGCGAGGGCGGTACGGGCGATGTCGTACGGCCCGAAGAGCGCCCCCAGGACAGCGGCGGCCCCCGTGACCGCGAGGGCCGCGCCCAGCGCCCCACGCGCCGGGACGACTCCGGCGACGGCCGCCCCCAGCCCCTCCGGCCGGGCCGGCGGCACCCCGCCACGGGCGGCCAGGGTCAGCGCCAGCCGGGCGGCGGCCGCCGAGACGACGGCGGCGAGCGCACCGCGCGCCCAGGAGGCGTCGTAGAGCTGCGCCAGCGCCGCCACCTGGGCGAGCAGCACGAAGACAAGCGTGATCACCCCGAACGGCCCGATGTCCGACTGCTTCATGATCCGCAGCGCGTCCTCGGCGGGCCTGCCGCTGCCCAGCCCGTCCGCGGTGTCGGCCAGCCCGTCGAGATGCAGCCCCCGGGTGAGCGCCGCCGGCACGGCGACACCGCCGACGGCGGCGAGCAGCGGACCGGCGCCGAGCAGGAGCAGCAGCAGACCGACCCCCGCGGCGCAGCCCCCGACGACGAGCCCGACGACCGGCGCGCACAGCATTCCGCCCCGGGCCGCTCCCCGGTCCCAGCGGATCACCGTGACGGGAAGGACGGTGAGCGTGCCGAAGGCGAAGCGAAGGCCGTGCAGGGGCGGGAACTCGGGCATCCCGGCAGCGTACGCGAGGACTTGTAGAGCACCTCGGGGAGGACCCGGTCAAACTGGACGCATGGGAGTGTGGCTGGAGCGCAACATCGTCGAACCCGGCAAACTCCCCCTGCTTCTCGCCCTGACCGCCTTCGTCATCACCTTCGTGATCACCCGGGTCGTCACCCGCCTCATCCGGGCGGGCAAGGGCCCCTTCGGCAACGTCAGCGCGGGCGGCGTGCACATCCATCACGTCGTCCCCGGCGTGGTCCTCACGGTCATCGGCGGCTTCTGTGCCGTCGCCGGCGGGCAGCACGGCTTCGGCTCGGCCCTCGCCGCCGTCGTCTTCGGGATCGGCGCGGGCCTGGTCCTGGACGAGTTCGCGCTGATCCTGCATCTGGCCGACGTCTACTGGACCGAGGCCGGCCGCAAGAGCGTCGAGGCGGTCGTGCTCACCACCGCCCTGGTCGGCCTGCTCCTCCTCGGCTTCGCGCCGTTCGGGGTGAACGACCTCAGCGAGGACGACCTCCAGGACCGCGGGTCGGCGATCAGCACGATCGCCGGGAACTTCCTGCTCGCCCTCATCGCCCTCGCCAAGGGCAAGGTGCGTATCGCGATCTTCGGGGTGGTCATTCCCTTCGTCGCCCTCTTCGGCGCGATCCGTCTGGCCCGCCCCGGCTCCCCCTGGGCGAAACGCCTCTACCGTCGCCGCCCCCGCGCCCGCGCCCGGGCCCAGCTGCGCGCCTACCACCACGACCGCCGCTGGGCGGGCCCCAGCCGCAGACTCCAGGACTGGATCGGCGGCACGCCCGACCCGGACCGGACTCACGCCCTCGAACGCCGCTGAGCCGGCGAGGAGACCGCGCACAGCACCAGCCCGGCCCCGACCGCCATCAGCACGGCCCGGCCCACACCCGCCGCCTGCGCAGCGCCAGGCCGCCACACGCACGGTGCCGTACAGCGGCCCCCACTCGGCGCGGGCCCAGCGCACCAGCCGACTCACGCGCAGCCGAGTGCGCCGACTGCGCCGAGTGCGCCGACTACTCCGTCTCGCCGGCCTCCGCCTGCTTCTCCGTCACCGAGTCCGCCTTCTCGGGCTCCTCCTGCTCGGGCAGTTCCGCCGCCAGCGCTGCCGCGGCCTGTACCAGGGGCAGTGCCAGCAGGGCGCCCGCGCCCTCGCCGACCTTCACCCCGTGGTCGAGGAGCGGCTCCAGGGCCATCCGGTCCAGCGCCTTGGCCTGTCCCGGCTCCCCGCTGTTGTGCCCGGCCAGCCACCAGTCCGGCGCCCGGAACGCGATCCGCTGGGCCACCAGCGCACACGCGGCGACGACCACCCCGTCCAGGATCACCGGCATCTTCCGCACGGCGCTCTGCAGCAGGAACCCGGTCATCGCGGCGAGGTCGGCACCGCCCACCGTCGCCAGGAGCTGCAACTGGTCTCCCAGCACCGGCCGCGCCCGCCGCAGCGCGTCCCGGATCGCGGCGCACTTGCGCATCCACACCAGGTCGTCGATCGCCAGGCCGCCCCGCCCGGTCACCACGGAGGCGTCGGTTCCGCACAGCGCGGCGACCAGCACCCCGGCCGCCGTCGTGCCGCCCACGCTCACATCGCCCAGCACGACCAGATCCGTACCGGAGTCGGCCTCCTCGTCGGCCACCGCGACCCCGGCCCGGAAGGCGGCCTCCGCCTCCTCGGCCGTCAGCGCGTCCTCGATGTCGATCCGGCCGCTGCCGCGCCGCACCCGATGCCGTACGACGTCCTCGGGCAGCGTCCCCGGATCGCAGTCCAGCGCCATGTCGACGACCCGCACCGGCACGCCGAGCCGCCGGGCGAGCACGGACACCGGACGGCCGCCCTCCAGCACCTCCCGCACCAACTCCGCGGCGCTGCCCGCGGGCCGTGCCGACACTCCCAACTCCGCGACGCCGTGGTCACCGGCGAACAGCACCACGCGCGGCTGATCCACCGGCCGCACCGGTACGGCGCCCTGCGCCGCGGCCAGCCACTCACCCAGGTCGTCGAGGCGCCCGAGCGAACCGGGCGGCACGATCTGACGCTCCCGGCGCGCCTCGGCGTCGCGGCGCACCCCGCCGTCGGGGCGCTCGATCAGATCGGTGAAGTCGTCGAGATTAAGCGAGCTCATTCGCCGAACAGTACCGGCCTCGATCGAACAGAACGGCGCCACATGGCCACCACCACCCCACGACGTCATTGCACCCAAGATCGCGATCCCATACGTTCCGGTTTGCAGCGGATTGTCGTAGCACTCCGTCCGTCGTCTCCCGGGAGCCGCCGATGCCACCCACGCCCCCCGCCACAGCGGCGGCCGACCGACGCCGTGCCGCCTGTTTCGCCGAACTCGCCCTGGGCACCGGCCGCTTCCACGCCCCGCGCCGCGCCGACTGCCCCTGGTGCGGCTCGGCCCGCCTGCTCACCCGCTTCACCGCCCCCGACCTGCTCCAGCACAAGCCGGGCACCTTCACGCTCGACGAGTGCCGGGACTGCGGCCACACCTTCCTGAACCCGCCCCTCTCACCCGAGGGCCTCGCCTTCCACCACCGGTACCCGCACGACCCCCGGCCGAGCCGGCGCCGGCTCCGGGCGGCCGCCCGCGCGCTGCTGCCCTTCCCGGAGCCGGAGAGCTGGCTGGACGTCGGCACGGGCGACGCGCACTTTCCGCAGGCGGCGCGGGAACTCTTCCCGTACACGGCGTTCGACGGCGTCGACCCCACCCACCGCGTGCTGCGGGCCCGCGCGGCCGGCCTCATCGAGGAGGCGTACGTCGGCCACCTCGCCGCCCCCGACCTCACCGCACGCCTGCGCGCCCGCTACGACGTCGTCAGCCTGCTCCACCAACTGGACCGCACCCCCGCCCCCCGCGCGGAAATCCGGGCCGCCGTCACCGCCCTGCGCCCCGGCGGCCACCTCCTCCTCGAAGCCCCCGACCCGCAGTGCGCGTTCGCCAGGCTGCTCGGCAAGTGGTGGCTCCCGCACACCCTGCCCCGCCATCTGCACCTGATCCCGCTGGACAACCTCCGCAGGGAACTGGAGTCCCATGGCTGCACGATCGTCACCGCCGACCACCGCCCGGCCCACCGGCCCCACGACCTGTCAACAGCCCTGTCCTTGGCTGTGTCCCACGTCCTGCCGGCCCCGGACACGCCGTGGCGGGCGGCCGCACCGACCCCGCTCCAGCAGACAGTCCGTACGACCTTCCGGTGCGCCGCCCTGCTCCTGACGGCGGCAGCCGGCACCGCGGACCACACCCTGGCGCCCCTGCTCCGCCGCACCCGCTTCGCCAACGCCTACCGGATCATCGCCCGCCGCACCTGACCCTGCAGCGGCGGCGGACGGTCACCCCCGCAGCAGCACCGCCTGCCCCGCCACCACCAGCAGCACCTGCTCGCACTCACCCGCGAACGCCGCGTTGAGCCGCCCGAGTTCGTCCCGGTACCGCCGCCCCGACGCCGTGGCCGGCACGATCCCCGACCCGACCTCGTTGGACACGGCGACCATGACCCGCCGGGTCTGCCGCACCGCCTCCGTCAGCTCGCGCACCCGCTCCCGCAACGCACGTTCACCCCCGTCGGCCCACTCGGCGTCGTCCCACGCCCCGACGGAGTCCATCGCGTCGGTCAGCCACAGCGACAGACAGTCGATCAGCAGCGGCGGCCCGTTCTCCTTCAGCAACGGCACCAGATCGCACGTCTCCGCCGTCCGCCACGAGCCGGGCCGCCGTTCCCGGTGCGCGGCGACCCGCTCCGCCCACTCGCCGTCCCCGTTCCGGGTGCCGCCCGTCGCGACGTACAGCACATCGGGGAACGCCTCCAGCCGCCGCTCCGCCTCCACCGACTTCCCCGACCGCGCCCCGCCCAGCACCAGCGTCCGCCGCGGCACGTCCGGCACGTCCTCGTACGCCCCCACCGCCAGCGTCGTCCCGTCCGGCACCGCGCGCGCCCCGGCCGCCGCCAGCCGCCGCCGCAACTCGGCCCCCGGCGGCACGTCGTGGTCCAGATGGACGGCGACGACATCGGTCGTAGGCCCCACCGCGCCCACCGCCCGCAACCGGGCCAGGCCGTCCGGCCGCCCCACCACGTCCGCGAGCAGCATGTCGTACGGCTCGGCCTGGGCGGATCCCTCCTCCAGCCCGGCCGGCGCGCCGCCCGGCGGCAGATACAGCACCCGCTGGCCGTCCGGCCCGGTGACCGCGTATCCCGTGCCCGGCGAGTCCATCGCCACCTCCCGCACCCGATGCCCCGTCAGCAGCGCCAACTCCCGCCCGTCCGGCACCCGCCCAGGCTGCGGCAGCCCGGCCGGCACCTCCACCGGCGGACCGTCGTGCGGATGCGACAGCAGCACCTGCCGTACGCCCGACAGTGAACGCCCCGCCCGCGCCGCCGCGAACGCCGCACCCGGCGTCAGATCGAGCAGCAGCGCCCCGTCCACCACAACGGCGGTGGCCGCCCGCGCATCCACGCCGAGCGCGGTCGCGCAGGCCGCGCAGGGACAGTCGGGGCGGGGCAGTCCCGCCGGGGCACCGGTGCCGAGCAGAGTGAGTTCCACGAACCCGATTTTCACCGGTAGCCGCCGGTACTGCGCGCCCGGGACACCCCCACGTAGCTGCGGGCAGTCGTGCCGCTGGGGCGGCACGGGTGGGCGCAGCGGCACCCTGCAGGCGCAGGCGAGCGAAAAGGCCAGGACCAGCCCCCACAGCCCGCACGGCCCCAGATCACCCGCAGGACCACAACAGCACCCAGCGGAGCGCATAGGCTCAGGGCGGGAGCCGGACCAAGATCCGGCGTGCTGACACCTGGGAGGCGTACATGGCGGCATGGACGTGGCGGTTCGAGAAGGCCGACGGGACGGAGGTCCAGCCCGCGGTGCAGCCCGAGGAGTTCACCACGCAGGGCGACGCCGAGTCCTGGATCGGGGAGCACTGGAAGGAACTGCTCGCCGGGGGCGCGGACCAGGTGCGGCTGTTCGAGGACGCCACGGAGATCTACGGACCGATGAGCCTGCACGCGGACGAGGCGTAGCCGGGGCAGGGGGCGGCCGGCGGCCGGGCCGCCCCGTTCTCACTGCTCGCCCAGCTGCACGTCGACGGTCCGCTCGTCGCCGTTCTGGGTGAACGTCACCGTGGTCCGGTCGCCCGGCTGCGCGGTCGCCAGCGCCTCGGCGAGCGAGGTGATGGTGGTGATGTCGTCGTCGCCCAGCCGCGTGATGATGTCCCCGGGTTCGATCCCCGCCCGTTGGGCCGCCCCGCCCTCGACCACCTCGACGACGGCGACCCCGGCGGGCCGGAACTGGTCGTCCACGACCGTACGGCCGGTGATGCCGAGCGCCGCCCGGCCCGAGTCGGTGACCCGGCCTTCCTCGACGATCTGATCGGCGACCGTTTTCACCATCGACGCCGGGATCGCGAACCCGATGCCGGGCGCCGCACTGTCCCCGAAGTTGGGGTCGATGGCGGCGAGCGTCGGGATGCCGATGACCCGTCCGTCGAGGTTCACCAGCGCGCCGCCGCTGTTGCCAGGGTTGATCGCGGCCGACGTCTGCACCATGTTGGGGATCGTCGCGCCCGTACCGCCGCCGCTCCGGCTGTCCCCGGTGACGGTCCGTCCGGTCGCCGACACGATCCCCTGCGTCACGCTCGACGACAGTCCGAGCGGCGAACCCATCGCCAGCACGATCTGCCCCACCTCGGTCTTGGCCGAGTCCGCGAAGGCCGCCGCCTTCAGCCCCCGGGGGGCCTTGTCCAGCTTGATGACGGCGAGGTCCTGCTCCGGGTACGAGTAGACGAGCTCGGCGGTGAGCACGTCCTCGCTGTTCGCCGTCGTCACGGCGAAGGTCCTCTCCTTGCCGACGACATGCGCGTTGGTGACGACGTGCCCCCGGTCGTCGTACACCACGCCCGATCCCAGAGAGTCGCGCCCCTGGATCTGCACGACCGACGGCAGGACGTTCTCGATCACCTTCTGGTAGTCGTCCTGCAGGTCCTTGGCGGCCACCGGCAGCGCGGCCTGCCTGGTCGTCGACTCCGGCTCGCCCGACGAATCGGAGCCGGTGCACCCGGCGACGAGCGCAAGGGCGGCCGAGAGGGCACCGACGACGACAAGGCGGCGCAGGGCACGGGTCACGATCAAGAACGAGGGAGCGTCCATGCCCCGAGTCTCCCCTCGGCACGACACGTCCGCCCTGCGCTACTCGCCCGAACGGGCAGTCCTCAGCCTGCTATCCGCGCACTCCGCAGAGATGCAGCAACGCAGCGACCCCCCGATACGGATCCGTCCGCCCGGCCCGCTCCTCGGCCGCCAGCAGCTCCGACACGTCGGCCGGCAGCTCCGCCCCGTCCGTCGCGGTGTCCGTGAAGACCCGCACCCCGTACCACGCGTGCAGCGGCGCACCGATCCCGGCGAGGGTGGCGGTCAGCGTGCCCAGCCGGTCCGCCCGTACATCGAGCCCCAGCCGATTCCGGTACGCGGTCGTGTCGAAGGCCGCCAGTGCGGCACTCCAGTCCCCGGACAGCCCCGGCCGCATGGCCAACGCGTCACCGTTGCGCACCAGCAGCGACAGCAGCCCGCCCGGAGCGAGCATCCGCGCCAGCCCTGCCAGCAGCGGATCGGGATCGTCGACGTACATGAGCACGCCATGACAGAGCACCACGTCGAAGCTGCCCGGCAGGAAGTGCACCCCCGTGTCCCGCCCGTCCCCCTCGACGAGCCGCACCCGCTCCCGGATCCCCTCCGGTTCCGCGGCGAGTGCCGCCCGCGCCGCGGACAGCATCGCGGAGTCCTTCTCTATCCCCGTCACCTGGTGCCCGGCCCGGGCCAGCCGCAGCGCCTGCGTCCCCCGGCCCATCCCCACGTCGAGCACCCGCAGCCGCTGCCCGACCGGGAACCGCCCGGCTATCTGCTCGTCGAGCTGCCGGGCCACCAGTTCCAGTGATACGACATCCCGCAGCCCGCCGAGACCGCTGAGCCAGGCACCCGCCGCACCCCCGGAGAGCGAAGCCGCGCTCAGGGCCGCTCTCCGCGCTTGACCTGCGGCTTCGGCAGCCGGAGTCGGCGCATCTGGAGGGAGCGCATCAGCGCGTAGGCGACCGCACCGCGTTTGTTGTCGTCGGGGAAGCGCTCGGCGAGCCGCTTCTTCAGGCGGTAGCCGGTGACGAACGAGTCGAGCACGATCAGCACGATCACGACGAGCCACAGCAGCAGCGCGATGGTCTGCAGCGCGGGCACCCGCACCATGCTCAGCACGAGGATGACCACGGCCATCGGCAGGAAGAACTCAGCGATGTTGAACCGCGAGTCGATGAAGTCGCGCGCCAGCTTGCGGACCGGCCCCTTGTCCCGCGCCGGCAGATACCGCTCGTCGCCGGTGGCCAGCGCCTGGCGCTGCCGGTCCAGCGCGGCACGGCGCTCCTCGCGCTGCCGCTTGGCGGCCTCCTTGCGCGTCATCGACGTATTGGCGACGCTGCGGCGCTGGGACTGGGCCTCACTGCGCTTGGGCGTCGGCCGGCCCTTCGGGGCCTGCGGGTCACGGGTCTGCTTGGAGTCGGTCAGCGGCGCCTTGTCGGCGCCTGCGGCCTTCTCTTCCTTGGCACGGCTACGGAACACAAAACCCAAGGGTACGGGGTGCCAGGGCATGGACCCCAGTCCCGCGGGGAACGATCCCGCAACACCAGTCGTCTGTAAGGGGACAGAGGGGACGATGTGTACGCCCTCGGGTCCCCTCGGGGCATACCCGGGGACCACCTACTCCCTACGCCGGAGCAGGAGCGTACTCAGTCGTCCTTGGGGATGAGCGCATCCGTCCCCGAACAGTGCGTCAATGGATGCAGGGCCCGTACTGTGGGTTCTGTCGCAGACCTGTGAGCTGGAGTCCGTCAGAAGGGGGCGCGCGAAGCCCATGAGCGGTGTCATGAAGCGTATGGGGATGATCTTCCGCGCGAAGGCGAACAAGGCCCTTGACCGGGCCGAGGACCCGCGCGAGACCCTCGATTACTCGTACCAGAAGCAGCTGGAGCTGCTCCAGAAGGTGCGCCGCGGAGTCGCGGACGTCGCGACCTCGCGCAAGCGCCTGGAGTTGCAGCTCAACCAGCTCCAGTCACAGTCCACCAAGCTGGAGGACCAGGGCCGCAAGGCGCTGGCGCTGGGCCGCGAGGACCTGGCCCGCGAGGCGCTGTCCCGCCGCGCCGCGCTCCAGCAGCAGGTTACGGACCTCGAGACGCAGCACGCGACGCTCCAGGGCGAGGAGGAGAAGCTGACCCTGGCGGCGCAGCGCCTCCAGGCCAAGGTCGACGCCTTCCGTACGAAGAAGGAGACGATCAAGGCGACGTACACGGCCGCGCAGGCCCAGACCCGCATCGGTGAGGCGTTCACCGGCATCTCCGAGGAGATGGGTGACGTCGGTCTGGCCATCCAGCGCGCGGAGGACAAGACGGCGCAGCTCCAGGCGCGCGCCGGCGCGATCGATGAACTCCTCGCCTCCGGTGCCCTCGACGACCCCACCGGCATGGCCAAGGACGACATCCAGGCCGAGCTGGACCGGCTCTCCGGTGGTACGGATGTAGAGCTGGAACTGCAGCGCATGAAGGCGGAGCTGGCGGGCGGCACGTCCGGCCAGCAGGCCATCGAAGGCGGCTCGGGCCAGTCGCAGGAGCAGTCCCAGCAGCAGCCGCAGGACACCCCGCGTTTCGACAAGCAGTAGGGCCCACGCCGAGGAGGGCGACATGATCGTACGGATCATGGGGGAGGGGCAGGTGAGGCTGGCCGACAGCCACCTCGCCGAGCTGAACAAGCTGGACGACGAGCTCCTGGCCGAAATGGAGAACGGCGACGGCCCCGGCTTCCGCCGCACCCTCCAGGCCCTCCTGACCACGGTCCGCAACCTGGGCGACCCGCTCCCCGACGACTCCCTGGAACCATCGGAACTGATCCTCCCGTCCCCCGAGGCGACCTTGGAGGAGGTCCGCGAACTCCTCAGCGACGACGGCCTGATCCCGGGCTGATGAACCTGACCGCGGGCATTCGTGCCGCCTAGGGCGGCACGGGTGGGCGCGGGCGGCACCCCCGCAGCGCCGGGCTGCGCTCCCGCCCCCTGCCGAACGCCAACGCCGGGCACCATTCGCACCGACCTGGAGCCCAGCTACCGTAAACACCCGTGACCACCCTCGACCGCGCCCGCCGCCAACTGAAGGCGCACCCCATGGCGCTGGACGCGACGCTGGCGGCCGGCGTACTGATCTGCATGGTGGCCGGCTCGTTCGTGGACCCGCACGGCAAGTACGCCGTCAGCTGGGGCGTACGCACCCCGGACCCCCTCAGCCTCGTCCTCATGGCCCTCGGCGCCGCCGCCCTGGTGTTCCGCCGCCGCGCACCGATGCGGATCCTCCTCCTCACCGGCACCCTCTCCGTCGTCGAGTGCATCACCGGCGACCCCAGAGCTCCCGTCGCGATGTCCGCGGTGGTCGCCCTCTACACCGTCGCCTCCACCACCGACCGCCCCACCACCTGGCGCGTCGGGCTGCTCACCATGACCGTGCTGACCGGTGCCGCCATGCTCGCCGGCCCCCTGCCCTGGTACGCGCAGGAGAACCTCGCCATCTTCGCCTGGACCGGCATGGCCGCCGCGGGCGGCGACGCCGTCCGCAGCCGCCGCGACTTCGTACACGCCATCCGTGAGCGCGCCGAGAAGGCGGAACGCACCCGCGAGGAGGAGGCCCGTCGCCGCGTCGCCGAGGAGCGGCTGCGTATCGCCCGTGACCTGCACGATGTCGTCGCCCATCACATCGCCCTGGTCAACGTCCAGGCCGGAGTCGCCGCCCACGTCATGGACAAGCGCCCCGACCAGGCCAAGGAGGCCCTCGCGCACGTACGCGAAGCCAGCCGCTCCGCGCTCAACGAATTGCGCGCCACCGTCGGCCTGCTCCGCCAGTCCGACGACCCCGAGGCCCCCACGGAACCGGCCCCGGGCCTGGACCGCCTCGAGGAACTCGTCGGCACCTTCCGCAGTGCCGGCCTGCACATCGAGGTCGCCCGCGCCGACCACGGCACGACCCTGCCCGCCGCCGTCGACCTGGCCGCCTACCGCGTCATCCAGGAGGCCCTCACCAATGTGCAGAAGCACGCCGGCGCCGCCGCCAAGGCCGAGGTCAGCGTCGTCCGCGTGGGACCGAACATCGAGATCACCGTCCTCGACAACGGCACCGGCGAGGACGACGGCCCGGGGACGGGCGGCGGTCACGGACTGCTCGGCATGCGCGAGCGGGTCACCGCCCTGCGCGGCACCCTCACCACCGGTCCCCGCTACGGCGGCGGTTTCCGCGTCCATGCGATCCTGCCGGTCAAGACCCGCAGCAGCCCAGCGAAGGACCCCGTATGACGATCCGTGTCCTGCTCGCCGACGACCAGGCGCTGCTCCGCAGCGCCTTTCGCGTGCTCGTCGACTCCGAGCCCGACATGGAGGTGGTCGGCGAGGCGTCCGACGGCGCGGAGGCGGTACGGCTGGCGAAGGAGCAGCGGGCGGACGTCGTCCTGATGGACATCCGGATGCCCGGCACGGACGGTCTCGCCGCCACCCGCATGATCAGCGCGGACCCCGCTCTCGCCCATGTCCGGATCGTCATCCTGACGACGTTCGAGGTCGACGACTATGTGGTGCAGTCGCTGCGCGCGGGCGCTTCCGGCTTCCTCGGCAAGGGCTCCGAGCCGGACGAACTGCTCACCGCGATCCGGGTCGCGGCCGATGGCGAGGCGCTGCTCTCCCCGGTCGCCACCAAGGGTCTGATCGCCCGCTTCCTCGCCCAGGGCGGCGACTCCCCGGACCGCGATCCCGCCCGCTCCGAGCGGCTGGACGCGCTCACCGGGCGCGAGCGCGAGGTGCTCGTCCAGGTCGCGGGCGGGCACTCCAACGACGAGATCGCCGAGCGGCTGGAGGTCAGCCCGCTCACGGTGAAGACGCACGTCAACCGGGCCATGGCCAAGCTCGGCGCGCGTGACCGGGCGCAGCTCGTGGTGATCGCGTACGAGTCGGGGCTGGTACGTCCAAGGGTGGACTGACCGCATCGCGTCCCTACTCCACCCGCAGTATGCGCCGTATAAGGAAATGGACCTGGGGGCGACGGATCGGCGGTTTTCCATGGCTCAGGGTGGTGGGGTGGGCGCTCACCTGTGCGCCCGCACCTCCGCTCAGGCCACGGAAGAGAGACGCTGACCCATGTCCTGGCTGTCAAGATTCAGCCTCGCGCAACGGGCCCTGATAGGGCTGATGTCCATCATCGCGCTCGCCTTCGGTGCGATCGCGATCCCGCAGCTCAAGCAGCAGCTGCTGCCCACCATCGAACTGCCCATGGTGTCGGTCCTCGCGCCGTACCAGGGCGCGTCCCCGGACGTGGTCGAGAAGCAGGTCGTCGAGCCCATCGAGGACAACCTCGAGGCCGTCGACGGCATCACCGGCGTCACCTCCACGGCGAGCGAGGGCAACGCCGTGATCATGGCGTCCTTCGACTACGGCAACGACACCAAGCAGCTCGTCGCCGATGTCCAGCAGGCCGTCAACCGGGCCCGCGTGCAGCTCCCGGACGACGTTGACCCGCAGGTCGTCGCCGGTTCCACGGACGACATACCGACCGTCATCCTCGCCGTCACCTCCGACGAGGACCAGCAGGCCCTCGCCGACCGGCTCGACCGGACCGTCGTCCCGGACCTGAAGGGCATCGACGGTGTCCGCCAGGTCTCCGTGGAGGGCGTACGGGACTTCCAGGTCGCCGTCACCCCGGACGACCGGGAGCTGGCCAAGGCGGGCCTGACCACGCAGACCCTCGCACAGGCCCTCCAGGCGGGCGGCGCCACCGTCCCGGCCGGCTCCTTCGACGAGGACGGCAGCAACCGCACCGTGCAGGTCGGCGGCGCCTTCACCTCGCTGAAGCAGATCAAGGACCTGATGATCACCGGCGAGGGTGTCGACAAGCCCGTACGCCTGGGCGATGTCGCCACGGTGAAGGAGGAGCAGGCCACCGCCGACTCCCTCACCCGTACCAACGGCAAGCCCAGCCTCGCCGTCGCCGTCACCATGGACCACGACGGCAGCGCGGTCGCCATCTCCAACGCGGTCGAGGACAAGCTGCCCGAGATGCGTGAGGACCTCGGCTCCGGCGCCACCGTCACGGTCGTCAGCGACCAGGGTCCGGCGGTGTCGAAGTCCATCGAGGGCCTGACGACGGAGGGCGCGCTGGGCCTGGTCTTCGCGGTCCTCGTCATCCTGGTCTTCCTGGCGTCGATCCGCTCGACCCTGGTCACGGCGGTGAGCATCCCGCTCTCCGTCGTCCTGGCCCTGATCGTGCTGTGGACGCGGGACCTGTCCCTGAACATGCTCACCCTGGGCGCCCTGACCATCGCGATCGGCCGGGTCGTCGACGACTCGATCGTGGTCCTGGAGAACATCAAGCGGCACCTCGGCTACGGCGAGGAGCGCCAGGAGGCGATCCTCAAGGCGGTCCGCGAGGTCGCCGGCGCGGTCACCTCCTCGACCCTCACCACGGTCGCGGTGTTCCTGCCGATCGGCCTGGTCGGCGGCATGGTGGGCGCCCTGTTCGGCTCGTTCAGCCTGACCGTCACGGCCGCCCTGCTGGCGTCCCTGCTGGTCTCGCTGACGGTCGTGCCGGTCCTGTCGTACTGGTTCCTGCGCGCCCCGAAGGGCACCCCCGAGGACGCCGACGAGGCGCGCCGGCAGGCGGAGGAGAAGGAAGCGAAGAGCCGGCTCCAGCGCTTCTACGTCCCCGTCCTGCGCTTCGCCACCCGTCGCCGCCTGACCAGCGTGGCGATCGCGGTCGTGGTCCTCATCGGCACCTTCGGCATGGCGCCGCTGCTGAAGACCAACTTCTTCGACCAGGGCGAGCAGGAAGTCCTCACCGTCAAGCAGGAGTTGAAGCCGGGCACCAGCCTGGCGGCGACCGACGCCCAGGCGCAGAAGGTCGAGCAGGTCCTCGCCGACACCGAGGGCGTCAAGGACTACCAGGTGACGGTCGGTTCGTCCGGCTTCATGGCCGCCTTCGGCGGCGGCACGGACACCAACCAGGCCTCGTACTCGGTGATGCTGGACGACTCGGCCTCGTACGAGGACGTCCACGACCGCATCGAGAAGGGCCTGGCGGACCTCTCCGGCATCGGTACGACCACCATCGCCGCCGGTGACGGCTTCGGCAGCCAGGACCTGAGCGTGGTCGTGAAGGCGGCCGACGCGGATGTGCTGCGCACGGCCTCGGAGGAGGTCCGCAAGGCGGTGGCCGGCCTGGACGACGTCACCGACGTCACCAGCGACCTGGCGCAGAGCGTGCCCCGCATCTCCGTGACGGCGAACGACGAGGCGGCCGCCGCCGGCTTCAACGACCAGACGCTGGGCGCCGCGGTGGCGCAGGCGGTGCGCGGCACGACCGCGGCCAAGGCGACGCTGGACGACACCGAGCGGGACGTCGTCATCAAGTCGGCGAAGCCGGCCGAGACCATGGCCCAGCTGAAGAACCTCTCCCTGGGCCCGGTGAAGCTGGGTGACATCGCGACCGTGCGGCTCGTCGACGGACCGGTCTCCATGACCCGGATCGACGGTCAGCGGGCGGCGACCATCACCGCCAGGCCGACCGGCGACAACACGGGTGCGGTGAGCGCCGACCTCCAGTCGGAGATCAACGCGCTGGACCTCCCGGAGGGCGCCACCGCCGAGATCGGCGGTGTCTCCGAGGACCAGGACGAGGCCTTCGCCAACCTGGGCCTGGCCATGCTGGCGGCGATCGCGATCGTGTTCATGCTGCTGGTCGCGACGTTCCGTTCGCTCGCCCAGCCGCTGATCCTGCTGGTGTCGATCCCGTTCGCCGCGACGGGCGCGATCGGCCTGCTGGTCGCCACGGACACCCCGATGGGCGTCCCCGCGATGATCGGCATGCTGATGCTGATCGGCATCGTGGTGACCAACGCGATCGTGCTGATCGACCTCATCAACCAGTACCGCAGGCAGGGTTACGGCGTCGTCGAGGCCGTGGTCGAGGGCGGTCGCCACCGTCTGCGCCCGATCCTCATGACGGCCCTGGCGACGATCTTCGCCCTGCTCCCGATGGCCCTGGGCATCACCGGTGAGGGCGGCTTCATCGCCCAGCCGCTGGCGGTGGTCGTGATCGGCGGTCTGATCAGCTCCACGCTGCTGACCCTGCTCCTGGTCCCGACGCTGTACGCGATGCTGGAGCTCCGCAAGGAGCGCCGGGCGAAGAAGCGGGCGGCGAAGCGGGCCAAGAAGTCCGGCGCGGCACCCCTGGCCGACGAGGACAAGTCCCCGGAGCCGGCCGGAGTCTGAGGCTCACCGATCGCATGAGTAAGGGGTGCCCTCCGTGGGAGGGCACCCCTTACCGGCGTTCACGGCAGAACCAGGCCGGCGTTTACGGCAGTGCCAGCATCCGCTCCAGCGCCAGCTTCGCGAACGCCTCCGTCTCCTTGTCCACCTCGATGCGGTTGACGAGGTTGCCCTCGGCGAGGGACTCCAGCGCCCAGACGAGGTGCGGCAGGTCGATGCGGTTCATGGTCGAGCAGAAGCACACCGTCCGGTCGAGGAAGACGACCTCCTTGCCCTCGGGCGCGAAACGGTTCGCCAGACGGCGGACCAGGTTCAGCTCGGTGCCGATGGCCCACTTGGATCCGGCCGGTGCCGCCTCGAGCGTCTTGATGATGTACTCCGTCGAACCGACGTAGTCCGCGGCCGACACCACCTCGTGCCTGCACTCGGGGTGGACCAGGACGTTGACGCCCGGGATGCGCTCGCGCACGTCGTTGACCGAGTCGAGGTTGAAGCGGCCGTGCACCGAGCAGTGGCCCCGCCACAGGATCATCTTCGCGGCGCGCAGCTCGTCGGCGGTCAGCCCGCCGTTCGGCTTGTGCGGGTTGTAGACGACACAGTCCTCCAGCGACATGCCCATGTCGCGGACGGCGGTGTTGCGGCCGAGGTGCTGGTCGGGCAGGAACAGCACCTTCTCGCCCTGCTCGAAGGCCCAGTCCAGGGCGCGCTTGGCGTTCGACGACGTGCAGATCGTGCCGCCGTGCTTGCCCGTGAACGCCTTGATGTCGGCGGACGAGTTCATGTACGAGACCGGCACGACCTGCTCGGCGATCCCGGCCTCGATCAGCACGTCCCAGCACTCGGCGACCTGCTCGGCCGTCGCCATGTCGGCCATCGAGCAGCCGGCGGCCAGGTCGGGCAGCACGACCTTCTGGTCGTCGCTCGTCAGGATGTCCGCGGACTCCGCCATGAAGTGCACACCGCAGAAGACGATGTACTCGGCCTCGGGGCGCGCGGCGGCGTCCCGGGCCAGCTTGAAGGAGTCGCCCGTGACGTCGGCGAACTGGATGACCTCGTCGCGCTGGTAGTGATGGCCTAGCACGAAGACCTTGTCGCCCAGCTTCTCCTTGGCCGCGCGGGCGCGCTCGACCAGGTCCGGGTCGGACGGCGAGGGCAGGTCGCCGGGACACTCCACGCCCCGCTCGCTCCTCGGGTCGGCCTCACGGCCGAGCAGCAGCAGGGCGAGGGGCGTCGGCTGTACGTCGAGCTCCTGGGTCTGGGCGGTGGTCACGACACGCACCCTTTCTTTTCTGCGGCTCGCCGACCCGGGGGATCCGGGCCGGCGGGACATACGGGACACCTTTTCGACTTTTCGTCGAAATGACGCTATCTATCATAACCGCTTCACGTCAGTTTGACGATGGCCATAGCGTCGATGTGACGTGAATCCCGACACCTGGGCGTCGCGCGGCGTTGTCGCGTTGTCCACAGGGCGCTGTGCGGCCTGCCACGCATGTGCGAGCATGAAGAAGAAGAAAGGCAAGTGCTCGGCCCGGAATGAATCCGCGGCCTTGCCGGTTGCACTCGTCGGCAAGCAGTCTCCGTACAACCCGGGAGAGATGTAGATGTCCGTATCGGACGAGACCACCACCGTCACCGACGGCATCATCCTGACCGACGCCGCCGCGTCCAAGGTCAAGGCGCTGCTCGACCAGGAAGGCCGCGACGACCTCGCGCTGCGCGTCGCCGTCCAGCCCGGCGGCTGCTCCGGCCTGCGGTACCAGCTCTTCTTCGACGAGCGTTCCCTCGACGGTGACGTGGAGAAGGACTTCGGCGGGGTCAAGGTCGTCACCGACCGTATGAGCGCTCCGTACCTGGGCGGCGCCACCATCGACTTCGTGGACACGATCGAGAAGCAGGGCTTCACGATCGACAACCCGAACGCGACCGGTTCCTGCGCCTGCGGCGACTCCTTCAGCTGAGCCGTGCACCGAGCTGAACAACTGAACACAGCATGAAGGCGGCGGCCCCGAGACGGGGGCCGCCGCCTTCACGTCTGTACGACTCGGCTCCTACTCGGGCAGCCGGGCCCCCGGCTTCTCCAGCGGGATCCCCTTGCCGTCCGACCCGACCACCTTCCGGTCGCCGAGCGGCTCGTCGAGCTGCACGGTGCGGTGATGGACCTTGGCGATCAGGATGCAGACCTTGTCCTTCCACGGCGTCTCGGTCACGGTCACCGTCACCCGGTCGGCGCTCTCGGTCGCCTTCGCCTCGTAGTCGGCGCACACCCCGCCCCAGAAGCTCACGGTCAGCTCCCGGCCCTCAGCGGTGTAGCCCTCCACCTGCACGTCCCGCGTGGTCGGCGCCGACGTCGGCTCGTCACCCGGCGCGCTCGGCCGCGGGCTGGGCTGCGCGCTGGGCGTCGTCGAGGTGAGGTACTTCGGGTCGATCGCGGGATACGTGACCGTGAAACCGTCCTCGGCACCGGGTGCCTGTACCTCGAACAGCCAGGACGGCACCAGCGTCTGCCGTGCCTGAACGAAGTGCGAGGCCAGCCCGAACACCGCGTCCTCGACTTCGACCGGCTCCGGCCGGGCGGCGCCGCTCGGAGCGTCCGTCGACTCTGCGCAGGGCGCGTCCGGCCGGTCCTCCAGCGGTACGGGACTGGCGCAGCCGCCGATGCCGACCCGGTGGTCCGGCTCCTGCGCCGTGTTCATCAGCTTCAGCGTCTCGGCCGCGCTGAGCACGGGATACGTGTCGCCCCTCACCGGCGCCTTCAACTGACCGCTGCCGGCGACCACTTCGCCTCCTGCGCCGACGGTGATCCCGGTCGGCCAGCCGTATGTGGCGAGCCCGTCGATCTCCGGCTCGGCGTTCACCACCCGTTGGGCGCCCATGACCTGGCCGGCGTCCACCTCGGCGTCGTCCTGCCCGACCGCCTTCAGGACGGGCGCGGCCGCC
>NZ_JBQQCE010000165.1:0-19155 GCF_052245645.1 Streptomyces sp. KR55
GATCAGCGTCGGCAGTGGCTGTTCCGGCTCGAAGTGGGGACGGTTGGCCAGCACCTTTTCCCACAGCGCACGGATCGCCTCCCGGCCCACCGTCTGATCGCCGGGTGGGTAAGCCATCACCGCATCCTCTTCGTAGAGTGCGGCGACCCCGGCCGCGTCACCGGCGTTGGATCGTTCGACGAACAAGCGGGTGATGTCTTCGGGCCGCATTGCCTTCTCGTACTCCGGCACGAGTTCCTCCTGACGTCGGGCTTCAGCGCTTCCCAGCCTGGCCATCCACCGATCAGAAGTCCAACAGATGTATTTGCTGGAAGTTAGAATTACCAGTCATGGAACTGAGGCAGCTGGAATACTTCGTCGCAGTCGCCGAAGAGCAGAACTTCACCCGGGCAGCCGAGCGGGTGCACATCAGCCAGTCCGGCGTCAGTGCCCAGATCCGGCAGTTGGAACGTGAACTCGGTGCCGAGTTGTTCGACCGGTCGGCGCGCACCGCCACCCTCACTGTCGCGGGAAGGGCCGCGCTCGAACACGCCCGCGCCGCGCTCGCCGCAGCTGGGGCGGTCGGCCAGGCCGTGGGTGAGGTCACCGACCTGATTCGGGGTCGGATCACGGTCGGGATGGTCACGGGCTGTACCGTCACGCCGCTGTTCGACGCCCTCGCTGCGTTCCACCAGGCGCATCCCGGTGTGGAGATCTCACTGCTGGAGGGCAACTCCGATCGGCTCGTCGAGGGGGTGCGCGCCGGCACCATCGACCTGGCTCTCATCGGGACCGCAACCGCAACCCCTGACGGGCTGGACGCGCTGACGATCATCAGGGAGCGGCTCGTCGTAGCAGTTCCGGCCGGGCACCCCTTGGCGAGACTGCGTCGGGTCACTCTGCGCGACCTGATCGCCTACCCGATCGTGTGCATGCCACCCGGCACCGGCCTGCGCACGGTCTTCGACCATGCCTGCGCCGCACAGAGCCTCCAGCCCACGATCGCGCTGCAAGCCAGCGCCGCGGACGCTATTGCCGACCTCGCCGCCCGCGGACTCGCCGTCGCCGTCCTCAGCAACTCGATGGCCGCGAGCTACCGCGACCGGCTCACCGCCCGCACCATCGACGACATCGAAACACCAGCATTGCTCGCCCTGATCTGGAAGAGCACGCACAGCCCCGCCGTGCGTGAGTTGCTCGTACACAGCCGGCGAGCATTCGCCAATCCCGACCCTGCTGAAGAGCTGTCCCGTAGCTGCCGGTCGCGGTGAGCCCGTAACACCGACCGACGGTCAGCCGAAGACGAGGTCGACGTCCTTCTCGATGCAGAGCCGCAGGACGACCACCAACTGGCGGACGTCGTCGATGTGACGTCGGAGGAGCGGCTCCATGCTTCCCTCTTGCGACTGGCCGGCGATCTCCTGCAGGCGGGGCAGGATCGCGGCGCACTGGGCAGGCGTGAGGTCGGGGCCGTCGTCGGGATGGTTGAGGAGTGGTGCCAGGGTGGTGGGGACACTGTTCCAGGGGCGCTGTCCACCGAAGCCGTGCATCTCGTCGAGTGCGAACCCCTCAGCCTGCGCCAGCCACCGCCGGAACACTCCGAAGCCGGTGTAGGACCAGGACACGTCCGGGCTGCTGGTGTCGTCGTCTCCTGGGAACAGAACGAGCCCCACGATTTCCTCCTCGTTGACCGAGCACAGGATCGGCCTCAGGAAAGGGCGACGGCAACTGACATGATCTCGCCGTGGCTGGTGTGATCACGGTGTCTGAGCCGTCCTGGACAGGTCCGTTCACCGGGTTGAGCCCGCGTCAGTTCGGCAAGCTGATCACCGCGCTGCGTCGGGAAGGCGCGGTCGCGATCGAGGTGACCGTGTTCCGGCGGTCGGCCGAGGCCGGGACCGCGGGCGCGGGCTCGAGCGGCGTCCAGGCCCTCGTTGGGGAGAATCTCGTCCATGACCACCTCACCGCACCCTCACCCTCTCGTCGGCCGCGCCCGGCAGCTCGCCCACGATCTCCTCGTCCCGCAGGCGGAGCGGGTCGACCAGGAGGGCCTGCCTGTTGGTCATGTGCAGGAGGTCAGGCGGTCCGGGCTGCTCGGGGTGAGCGCGCCCGAGGCGTACGGCGGTGCGGGTGCGCCGGCCGCGGTGGCGCGGGAGGTCCAGGAGATCCTGGCCGGGGCGTGCTGCTCGACCTGGTTCGTGCAGACACAGCACCACACGCCCGTCCGGCTGCTGGCGAAGTCCGAACTTCCCGTGCGGGAGCGGCTGTTGCGTCCACTGGCGACCGGCGAGCTGCTGTCCGGCATCGCGTACGCGCACGTCCGCGCCTTCCCCCGCGTCCCGGTACGGGCCACAGCCGTCCGGGGCGGCTGGCGCTTCGACGGCACCGTGCCCTGGTACACGGGCTGGGGCCTGAACGACGTGATGCTGCTGGCGGGCGTGACCGACTCGGCCGAGCTGGTGTTCGCCTTCGCCGACACCCGCGAGCAGCCGGGGCTGCACCCGTCGCCGCCGATACGGCTGGCGGCGCTGACCGCCGCCCGGACGGTGTCCCTGGAGCTGGACGGCCTGTGGCTGCCGGAGGAGTCGGTGGTGCTGCGCACGCCCCAGGAGAAGTTCGCCCTCGTGGACGTGGCGCGCAGCACCAACACCTCGCCGGCCGTCTTCGGGATCGCGTACGCCGCGCTGGACCTGCTCGAGAGCGACTCGGACGCACGGAAGACGGCCCTGTCCCTGCGGTCCCGTCTCGACGAGGTACGGGAGCGGGCGTACGCCCTGGCCGACCACCCGGCCCCGCAGGAGCACGTCGACGAGCGGCTGGCGCTCAAGACGCGGGCGTACGACCTCCTGCGTGCGGCCACGACCGCCGCGATCGTGGTCGGCGGCGGCCGTTCCATGAGCCTGGACAGCCGCGCCCAGCGGCTCGCCCGTGAGGGCATGTTCCTGCTGGTGCAAGGCCAGACGGCGGAGGTACGGCGGGCCCACCTCGACGCGCTGGCCTCGGTCTAGCGCGCGAACGGCACCCGCAGGGGGGAACTGCGCCTCCCGCAGCCCGCGTTGAGCGATCTCACCGGGCGACCGAGAGCGTTCAGTCCTCCTCGCCGGCCGGCACCACCACGAGGAACGCGTCCGACTTCAGGTCCATCACGACCGTCGCGGGCTCACCCTCGGCGCGCAGCGCCGCCGCGTACTCCTCGGCCGGCCACGATCCGCGCGGAGCCCCCGCCGGAAACCGCTCCAACACCTTCGCGCCCATAGCGGCAGGCACCTCCCAATTGGTTCATCCGGCCGGCTCATCCGGTTGTGCATCGTGAAGTTCTTGAAGGAACAACTCCCGTACGGTTCGCCTGCCCCGGATCCGCGCGCCCATGTGCAGACGGGCGGACTCCACGCCACCGGCTGTCGACGAGGGTGACGAGGCCGGACGCTTCCTCACCCCCCGGAGGATTTCTTCAAAGACAGCTCCTCGTTCATCGCCGCGAGGAAGCGCAGCGCCACCGCGAGTTCGGGCTCGCTGAAACGGGTTCGGGCGGCCGGCGTCGCCTCGGCGAGCGGACGCAGGTAGGAGCGGGCGTCGGCTGCGCAGTGCAGACGGGCCACCCGGCGGTCGCTGCTGTGCCGGACCCGGCGAATGTGCCCGGCCCGCTCCAGCCGCTCCACGCACGCGCTGACGGCCCCTGAGGTGAGTCCGAGGTGTCTGCGCAGCCGCCCCGGGGTCATCGGCTCGTCGGCGTCCAGGATCGCCGTGAGCGCCTGGACGTCGGTGGAGTGCAGGCCGTCGTCGCCCGCGAAGCGGTGGACCAGACGGTTGATCTCGGCGCTCATCCGCCGCAGCTGCACGGCGATGGTGTGCGGGTCGATGCGCGCGGGGCCCGCCGACGGCTTCCGTAGCAGCGCCGCCTGCCGCTGCCGGTCGTGTGCTGTGGTCACAAGATCAGCGTATGGATATCTCCGGATCCGGCATCCGGGCCGCCGCCAAGCGGGGCAGCCGGGGCGGCCCTCTGACCTCTACACATAAAGGCTGAATAAGCGCAAAATAAACCTACGCGGCGCTTACCGCATACCGCACCAGACGCGGTCAGGCCTGCACAGTCAAAGGAGACCAGTCATGGCCAACGTCTCCCCCACCAGAGGTGACATAACCAGCCACCCTGATGCATCCGAAATGCGGGCACGGTACGCCCGTATGCTCGGCGGTCGTGATGTGGCGCTCGTGGACGGACCGGTGTTCCTGCTCGGTCTGTACTGCGCCGCATCCCCGTGGATACTCCACTACACCACCAGCCAGCCCGCGCTCGTGACCCACAACCTGATCGTCGGGCTCGCGATCGCCCTGCTGGCACTCGGGTTCACCAGGGCTCCGGAACGTATGTACGGCCTCAGCTGGGCCATGTGCGCGCTGGGCGTGTGGATGATCATCTCGCCGTGGATCGTCGGCGAGAGCCCGGACGCCGGCGTCGTCTGGAACAACATCGTCATCGGCGCCCTGGCCGTGATCCTGGGACTCGTGTGCGCCGGTACGGCGGCGAGGAGCGCCCCCAGGCCGTAGGAGACGTCGGGAAGGGAGATCCGGAACGGCCGGTTCGCAACGTGGCGGACCGGCCGTTCCCCGTCCGCTCAGCGGTTCGGCACCAGCCACGGCTCCTCGGGCAGCGGGCTGCCGGTCTCCAGGAGGGACTTGAGGTTGGACAGCACGGCCGCCCAGCCGGACGCCGTGTCGGCGCGCTCAGCCTCGTCGGCGAGGTTCTCGTGGGTGACGGTGAGTCGGACGATGTCGCCGTGCGGCTGGATGTCGAAGGTGACGCGGGAGTGTTTGTCCGCGTCGGATTCGTCCTCGGGCGCGGCCCAGGTGGTGACCAGGCGGGTCGGACGCTCGCTCTCGGTGACGGTGCCGACCACGTCGGCGATGCCGGAGCCGTCCGTACGGACGTGCTCCCAGCGTGATCCCGGCTGCCAGTCGGAGACGTTGCTGTGGCCCCAGTAGGCGGCGGTGAGGTCGGCGTCGGTGAGCGCGTCCCAGACCTTCTCGGGCGTGCTCGCGATGTACGTGACGTACACGAATGTGGGCTTGTCGGTCATGGCTTCCTCGGCTCGTCGCTTCACGGCACCGAGCGCGCTGAGGCGCGGGCGCTCGAACTTGTCGATCCACCGCTCCTGGATCTCGTGGAGCGGGACCGGGTTGAGGTAGTGCAGCTTCTCCCGCCCCCGCCGCACCGTGCTGACCAGGTTGGCGGCCTCCAGGACGGCCAGATGCTGTGTCACCGACTGGCGTGCCATGTCGATGCGCTCGCAGAGCTCTCCCAGCGTCTGCCCGTTCCGCTCGTGCAGCCGGTCCAGCAGCCGTCTGCGGGTGTCGTCGGCCAACGCCTTGAAGACCCTGTCCATCCCTGAGTCGTCCTCTGATCGCACACTCAACGTTATGCAGGTAATTACCTGCATGTCAACGTCGGGCGGTCACCCACGACGGGGCCCCGAGCCTCAGCGCGGTGCTGACGGAGCGGAGTGGCTTCGTCTCCGGCGGGCACATGGAGAGCAGCGGGGCCCGACAAGAGGGGCGGAGATGGAGATCTCGAGCATCATCAGTGCCATCGTCATCGGCATCATCATCGGTGTGCTGGGGCGGCTCGTCGTACCAGGCCGCCAGCGCATAGGAATCCTGTGGACGATCCTCGTCGGCATCGCGGCCGCACTCGTCGGCACGGCGATCGCCGGCGCCCTCGACGTGGCCGACACCGACGGCGTCGACTGGGTCGAGTGGCTCATCCAGATCGGCCTCGCCGCACTGGGCGTCGCCGCACTGGACCGGGCACGGGCACGTCGCTGACCCGGAGGAGGCTCATCCCTCAGCCTCGGTCGGGCCCGGCGGGCGGCCCTGCTCCTGCACGCTCTCCCGCCGGCGGCCGTCGCCCCGGCCACGGTTGTGTCGGCGCCGTTTCCGGCCGTGCGCGGGCGGACGTACGCTGCGAGCCGGCGATCATGTCGGCATGATGGCCGTACGCCGGAAGGAGGGCCGCACGTCATGGTGGAGAACGCCGAGCTGCCGTATCTGCGTCGTTGTGTGGAGCTGGCGACGGAGGCGCTCGATGCCGGGGACGAGCCGTTCGGGTCGGTGCTGGTCGGCGCGGACGGCGCCGTGCTCGCCGAGGACCACAACCGGGTGGCCTCCGGTGACCGCACCCGCCACCCGGAGTTCGAGCTGGCGCGCTGGGCCGCGGCCCATATGACGCCGGAGCAGCGGGCGGCCGCGACCGTGTACACGTCCGGCGAGCACTGCCCGATGTGCGCGGCCGCCCACGCCTGGGTGGGCCTCGGCCGCATCGTGTACGTGGCGTCCTCGCAGCAACTCTCCGCCTGGATGGCCGAGTTGGGCGTGCCGACGCCTCCGGTGCGGACACTGCCGGTGAACGAGGTGGCGCCCGGTGTGCTGGTGGACGGCCCGGTACCGGAACTGGCCGACGAGGTGCAGGCGCTGCACCGGCGGTTCCATCGGCGCTGAGCATCGCGCCGGTCCGTGAGCCGGACATGCGTCTACAGGCTCACGGACCGGGCGTGGGACGAGAACGCCCCGGTCAGCGCCCCCCTTGGACGCGGGAGCGCCGGTACAGCACCGCCCCGCCCAGGACCAGTGCCGCGGCTCCGACGGCGGCGGGCAGGGTCGCGTCCGCTCCCGTCTCGGCGAGGGCCGTGGTGGGCGGTGGGGCGTACGGCGCCGGCTTCGGTGCCGGGTGCGCCTTGGGCGGGGTGGACGGCCTCGGCTCGGGCGCCGGGCGGTCGCCGGGCGTGTTCACGGACTCGTTGCCGACGGCCGAGTTGCCGACGCCGACGACGTTCACGGTGTTGCCGCTGACGTTGACCGGGAGGTCGACCGGCAGCTGCACGCCGTTGCCGGAGAGCACTCCCGGCGAATCGTTTGCGCTGCTCTCTGCGGTCGCGCCGCCACTCCCTGCTTCCCCGCGCGCCGGGCGCTGCTCGTCCGCACCGCTGTCGTTGGCGCAGCGGTTGCCCGCGGCGGGGTTGAGGAGGCCCACCACGTTCACCGTGTTCCCGCACACGTTCACCGGCACATGCACCGGGAGCTGAACGGTGTTGCCGGCGATCAGGCCGGGCGAGCCGGCCGTGGCGCCGTGCGCCCCGGAGTCGGCGTGCGCCGGCAGCGTCACGGCCATCGCGCCCGAGGCGGCCGCGACGGCGATCACACCGTTTCGGGTAACCCGTCTCATAGGTTCCCTGCCTTCCAGACTTGGTCGCGGGCACTCGCCCGCACCGGATAAAACGCAGGCGAACCATCCGAGTTATGGCTTATCTGCCTTTCACCCCATCGAGTGGCAGGGTTGTCGAACTAGCAGTAAAACCGTCCGAAGCCTCCGTCGCCTCCGGCCCGGAACCGAGGCGGCGCAGGGTACGGCACTCCGGCCGGTCCCGCTCGCCCGGAGGCGTCTCCTCCGGCATCCGCCTATCGTGAGCGAGGGTGCCGTTCACCCGTCCGCAACGGGGCGCCCCTGGAGGCATCGATGCTGGCCAAGCTGTCACTGCGGCACACGGTCCGGCGCTGGACGCTCGCCGGAGCGGTCGGCCTGGCGCTGCTGGGCGCCGGGCTGCCGGCGACGACTGCCGAGGACCGCGCCCAGCCCGATCTGACCCGGTTCTACCGCCAGAAGATCACCTGGACGGCGTGCGACGGCGCGGAGACGTCCACGGACCTGCAGTGCGGGAAGGTCACCGTGCCCCTCGACTACGCGCGCCCCGGCAGGGGAACGCTCGAACTGGCCCTGGCCCGCTACCGGGCGACCGGCGACAAGCGCGGCTCGGTGGTGCTGAACTTCGGCGGTCCGGGCGGCGCGGGCGTCACCGAACTCGCCTACAGCGTCGACGACTTCATGGGCCTGACCGACGGCTACGACGTGGTGAGCTTCGACCCGCGCGGCGTCGGCCGGTCCTCCCCGGTCAGCTGCGGCGACGGCTCGTACGAGGACTCCGCCGTCCTGCAGGAGACCGACGCGGCGCTGCGTGATCCGCAGTCCGTGCTCCGGCAGTTGAAGAAGACGGCCGACGAGTGTGCCAAGCACTCCGGGCCCGTCCTCCCGTACATCGGCACGGTGAACGCCTCGCGGGACCTGGACGTCATACGCGACGCGCTCGGCGACAACAAGCTCAACTACCTGGGTTTCTCCTACGGAACCCGCCTGGGCGCGGTGTATGCGGCGCAGTTCCCCGACAAGGTGGGGCGGCTGGCGCTGGACGGGGTGGACACGCTGACCGAACCGCTGACCCAGCAGGGTGTGGCGGGTGCCAAGGGTCAGCAGACTGCACTGGAGGACTTCCTCGACTGGTGCGTGCAGGACATCGCCTGCCCGTTCGGACAGGACCCGCGCGGCGCACGGGAGGACGTCGAGCGACTCGTCCGCTCCATGGACGAGGATCCCGTACCGAGCGCGTTCAGCGGCAAGTTCACCGGCCAGGACCTGGTGGTCGCCCTCAGTCAGGGGCTGTACAGCAGGAACCTGTGGCCGTCGCTGGAGCGTGCCCTCGCCTCGCTGGTCGAGGACGGCGAAACGCACGGTGTCGAGGCCTTCGCCACCGGCGGCTTCGCTCCTCCCGGCAGCCCGGAGCCGCGCCCGGAGACCACCCCGGCCGGCGACGGCGGCCTGGCCGACGAGGAGGACGTCCCCCTCGACAACCTCCCGGCGGCGCTCATGGCGATCAACTGCGCGGACGATCCCGATCGCCCCACGGCCCAGCAGGTCACCAGAGAGCTCGGCCGGCTGCGCGCCGCGTACGAGGAGGCATCACCGGTCTTCGGCCAGCACCGGCTCACCCAGGTACTCATGTGCTACGGCCGTCCCAAGGGCACCGACTTCATCCGCAACGAGGTCAAGGACATCGACACGCCCAGGATGCTGCTCGTCGGCACGCGCGGCGACCCGGCGACGCCGTACCGCTGGACCACGCAGACGGCGAAGCGGCTGGGCCCGTCGGCCGTGGTGCTCGACAACAAGGGCGAGGGCCACACCGGGTACGCGTCGTCCACCTGCGTGCAGCGCAAGGTCGATGCCTTCCTGCTGTACGGCTCCCTGCCGGCGAGCGGCAGCTCCTGCGGCCCCGAGAGCCCCGAGGACGGCGAGGACGGCGAATGAGGGCCGCACGGCGCGACGCACTCGCACCAAATGCCCGATACGTGAATCGGTCCTATGGTTCTGTCATGGAGCACGCACTCAGTCCCACGACCCTCGCCGAGCTGCGCCGCCCGCGCCCCTACCCGGCGGTGTCCGTGCTGACGCCGACGCACCGGCGCGAGCCCTACCACGAGCAGGACCGGGTCCGGCTGCGCAATGTGGTGGCCGAGGCCAAGAAGCAGCTGGAGTCCGATCCCGCGGTCACCCGGGAGCGGCGCGCCGATGTCGTGGCGCAGCTCGACCAGGCCCTCACGGAGGTCGACCTGACATATGCCGACGACGGCCTGGTGATCTACGCTGCGCCGGGTGAGCACCAGGTGTGGTCGCTCACTCGCACCGTGCCCGAACGCGTGGTGCTCTCGGACACCTTCCTCACCCGCAACCTGGTCTCCGCACAGGCCTCCGAGCGGCCGTTCTGGGTGCTGTCGGTCTCGGTCGACCGCGCCGCCCTCTGGAACGGCGGCGCCGGCCGCGTCACCGAGGAGCGCACCGGCGGCTTTCCGCTGACCAGGCGCGCCGACAACTTCGATCCCGAGCGGATGGAGCAGATCGGCGACATGCCGAGCACGTACCGCGACGAGGGCACCCGCCACTTCCTGCGCGATGTCGACACGGCGATGGGCGCGGTGCTGCGCGAGAGCCCGCGCCCGCTGTACGTGACCGGTGAGCAGGCCGCCCTGTCCTGTCTGGACGAGGTGGGCGACGCCGCCAGGCGCGCGGTGCACGTCCCGCACGGCGGCCTCACGCACAGCACCCCGGACGCCGTCTGGCAGGCCGTGCGGCCGGTGCTCGACGCCGAAGCCCTGCGGACGGTCGAGGCCGTGGCCAAGGAACTCGAAGCGGCCCGTGGGCGCAAGGAGTTCGCGGCCGGCGTCGACGAGGTCTGGCAGAACGCCCGGCAGGCCCGGGTGCGGCTGCTGGCCGTCGAGGAGAACTTCCGGGTGACCGTGCGCGACGACGGCGCCCACCTGGTCCCCGCGTCGAGCGACGACCTCGACGCCCGCGAGGACATCGTGGACGAGATCGTCGAGCAGTGTCTGGAGACCGGCGCCGAGGTCCGCTTCGTCCCCGACGGCGCGCTGGGCGACGCGAACGGGATCGCCGGCGTGCTGCGCTACTGACGGCACCCGCGCGCTGCCCCTTACGCTACGCCGGGACAGTCGGCGACGAGGGAGTGCGCACGTGGGTGACCTGCTGGGCGTGGCAGTACTGGGCGCGGGACACATGGGAGCCGACCACATACGGCGGCTCGACCAGGTGGTGAGCGGCGCCAGGGTCGCCGCCGTGGCCGATCCCGACACCGCCCGGGCCAAGGAGGCGGCGGCCGGAATCGACGGGGTCTCGGTGCACGCGGAGGCAGAGGCCGCCCTGGGCGCCCCCGGCGTCGCAGCCGTGCTGATCGCCTCCCCCGACCCGGCACACGAGGAGGCCCTGCTCGCGGCCTACGCGCGCGGGCTTCCGGTGCTGTGCGAGAAGCCCCTGGGCCCCGACTCCGCGGGTGCGCTGCGCGTACTGGAGGCTGAGGCGCGGCTCGGGCGGCGGCTGACGCAGACCGGGTTCATGCGGCGCTACGACGCCGAGTACCGGCAGCTGAAGTCCCTGCTGGACAGTGGCCGGTTGGGGCGTCCGCTGATGTTGCACTGCACCCACCGCAACGTCTCCTCGCCGCCGGGCTTCACCAGCGCGATGCTGGTCAGCAGCTCCGTCTCGCACGAGATCGACGCGGCACGCTGGCTGCTCGGGCAGGAGGTGACGGCGGTGACCGTGCTGCGCCCCAGGTCCTCCGCACACGCCCCCGCCGGCCTGCTCGACCCGCAGTTCGTGCTGTTCGAGACCTCGGCCGGCGCCCTGGTCGACGTCGAGGTCTTCGTCAACTGCGGCTTTGGCTACCAGGTGCGCTGCGAGGCCGTGTGCGAGGCGGGCAGCGCCCGGATCGGCGACGGGCACACCATGGTCGTCACGGCGGAGGGCGGCGCCCGCGAGGAGGTGCCGCAGGACTACCTGGTGCGGTTCGCGGACGCCTATGACCGTGAGGTGCAGGCCTGGGTCGACGCCACCCGGCAGGGCCGGGTCACCGGCCCCGGCGCCTGGGACGGTTACGTCGCCTCCGCGGTCGCCGAGGCCGGCGTCCGGGCGCTGGAGAGCGGGCACCGCACGACGGTCGAGCTCGCCCCGCGCCCGCAGCTGTACGCGGGCGTCGACCGGTAGGCTCACCCACCTCGAACACATGCGCATCGAACGCGCGAATGACCGCGACAGAAAACGTCGGACGGTCCGTCAAGTCGCGTACGCAGTCTACGACTTGCCCCATGCGGCGACGTACGCCCCACCTACGCCGGAACCACTCCGTGAAGACTGTGGCATATGCCGGAAGCACCACCGTATCGTGTGTTGCCAAATCCCTTACAGGGCGTCGCGGGCTGTGCAACAGTCATAACGGTCCCTCCGTCAGCCTTGGTCGTACCGTCCCCCTCATCGGAGTGCGTCATGCCGTCCCATCTCTCTGCGGACCGCCCCGCCGCCCAGCCGCCAGGACGCGGCCCGGTCGACGCGCTGATATCGCAGACGCGGCGGCTCAAGGGCGACGTGAACGCCGTACGGCGGGAGGCGCAGAGCGACGAATCGGACCCGCAGGACCGCTGGCAGCGCGCGCTCTACGACCTCGCCCTGCACCAACTCAACGATCTCGACGAGCACTTGGCACAGCTGCGGGACGGACCCCCGCCCCCGCCCCCGACCGCCGAACCGGCCGCCGCGGAGCCGCCCGCCGCCTCACGGCGCGGCTCGCTGCTCAGCCGGGTCGGCAGTGCGGAGTGGAATCTGCTGACCGACGAAGCCAGTTGGTCCGGAGAGCTGTACGAGATCCTCGGCCGCGACCCCGCCGCTCCCCCGCTCACCCTCGACGAGCTGCCCTCGCTGGTGCTCGACGCGGACCGGCCCAAGCTGACGGCGATGGTCACGGACTGTCTGGTCGACGCCAAGCGCATCGACGGCGAGTTCCAGATCGTGCGCCCGGACGGCGAGGTCCGGACCGTGCACATGATGGGCGAGCCCGTGCTCGACACTGACGGCAGCACCGCCTCGATGTGGGCCGTACTGCGGGACGTCAGCGAACTGCGCCGCAGCCAGCAGGCGGTCAGCGAGACCCGTGACTCGCTGCAGCGCCACCGGCACCGCGCACAGACCGAGCACCGGCTTGCGGTCGAGCTGCAGGAGGCCGTGCTACCGCCGTGGCGCGGCGCCCTGCGGCTCCCGCACCAGGGCCCGCGAAGCCTGGACCTGGCCGCCCGCTATCTGCCGTCGTCGACCAGCGCGCTGGTGGGCGGCGACTGGTACGACGCGCTCGAACTGCCGGGCGGCGAGACGCTGCTGAGCGTCGGCGACCTCACCGGACACGGAGTCACCGTGACATCGGGCATGGCGATGCTGCTCGGCGCGCTGCGCGGCATGGCGATGGCGGGCACCCGGCCGGGCCAGTTGATGGCCTGGCTCAACCAGCTGCTGGACACCACCGTCCAGCCGGCCCTGGGCAGCGCCGTCTGCTGCCGCTACCGCCCCGAGACCCGCACCCTGGTCTGGGCGCAGGCAGGACACCCCGCCCCGCTGCTGTTCCGCAACGGGACGGGGCGCAGGCTGAACACGCCGGACGGCGTCCTGCTCGGCGCGACCTCGGGTGCCACCTACGGCGAGGCCGAGGAGACCCTCGAGGCGGGCGACCTGATCCTGCTGCACACCGACGGGCTGACGCCCGGGCGAGGGGAGTCGCCCGGAACGGCCGCCGTGCACCGCCTCCTCGGCCTGGCCCCGCGCTTCGCCGAGGCGCACACCGCGCAGGACTGCGTACGGACGGTCATGGAGGAGTTCGGCGAGTCGGAACGCGAGGACGACGCCTGCGTGCTCATCGCCAGGGTTACGTCATAACGGCCGCCGGACTACACCTGTGAGCTGTTGCCGCCCTTGCCCTTCGCCTTGGGCAGCGCCAGTTTGATCTCCTCTCGCAGTTCCTGGATCTTCGGGTAGCCGGCGTACTCGGCGGTGAGCCGGTACATCTGGCGCAACCGGTCCCAGGTGCGGTGGGAGGAGTTCGATCCCATCGACACCAGGGCGAGGCGTGCGTACCGGTCCGCCTGTTCGGGGTCGTCCGCGATGAAGCAGGCGGAGGCCATGGACAGGAAGTCGAAGATCTTCGAGCGCTGCCGTCCGTCGATCCTCAGGGCGAGGGCCTTCTCCGCGAAGTGCTGGGCGTGCACGGCCGCGCCCGGCTCGAACTCGGCCAGCGTGCGGTAGGCCAGGGCCTGCATGCCGTACAGGTCTTCCTCCTTGAACGTCTGCATCCAGCTCGGCGGTGGCACGTCGCCCTTGTCGGAGACGAAGAGGTCCTCCGCCTGCCCCAGGGTGCGGCGCATGGCCTGTCCCTTGCCCATCGACGCCTGTGCCCAGGCCTCGATGGTGTGGAGCATCGCCCGGGTGCGGGGCAGCACCTGTTCGCCGGAGCCGGACTTGGCCAGCTTCATCAGGTCGAGCGCGTCGTCGGGCCGGCCCAGGTGCACCATCTGGCGGGCCGCTCGGGAGAGCGCCTCGCCGGCCCTGGGCCGGTCGCCGCCCTCGCGCGCGGCATGGGCGGCGATGACGAAGTACTTCTGGGCCGTGGGCTCCAGGCCGACGTCGTGCGACATCCAGCCCGCGAGGACGGCGAGGTTGGCGGCGACGCCCCACAGGCGCCGCTGCAGATGGGGTGGGTGACGGTAGGCGAGCATGCCGCCCACCTCGTTGAGCTGGCCCACGACCGCCTTGCGTTGCAGCCCGCCGCCGCGGGCCGCGTCCCAGGCACGGAACACCTCGACCGAGCGCTCCAGTTCCTCGATCTCCTGGGACCCGATGGGGGCGGCCTCATAGCGGTCGAACCCGACGGGGTCGGCGTGCAGGGGGTCGGTGTGCAAGGGGTTGTCGAGGTGGGGAGCGTCGGCGGTCAGGGCCGGATCGGTGTGCAGCCACTCGTACATGGCGCTGCTGAGTGCGGATCCCGCGGCGAGCGCGGCACCCGCGCCCACCAAGCCGCGTCGGTTGAGCATGAGGTCCATTCCCGTGAATTCGGTGAGGACCGCGGCGGTCCGTTCGGGCGCCCACGGCACACCGTCGGGATGTTCCACACTCCCGCCGTCCTGCCGTTTCCCCGTACGCCCGTGCCGGACCAGACCGAGGTCCTCAATGGTCACGACACGGCCGAGACGCTCGGTGAACAGGGCCGCCAGCACCCGCGGCACGGGATCGCGCGGGATCTCTCCCATGTCGATCCACCGCCGCACCCGCGAGGTGTCGGTCGCCAGCTGGGGGTGGCCCATGGCCGCCGCCTGCTTGTTGACCAGCCTCGCGAGCTCTCCCTTGGACCAGCCGGCCAGGCCGAACAGGTCCGCAAGGCGGGTGTTGGGTTCTCCGCTCACATCAAGCCCCCAGGTTCTCGGCTGAGTTGACAGTAGCCCGGTGAGAGTTGCCGGGCGACTATTCGCCAGGGTTCGCCAGGGCACGCCAGATGGTGTGCCACTGCACATCGGGTGTCAGGTAGGAACGCGCCACCCCGACCCGGTCGCCTTCTAGATACGGCTGGTGCATTCCCCAGGGTGCACCCGGGCATCCGGGCCGGGTGGCGCAATGACGTCGCAGGCACACGAAGGGATCTGTCTCGCCCATGTACGCAGCATCGTCCTCCGTGTCCGCCCCGCCCCGGCCGCTGCGCCCGCGTCCCCCGGCTCCCGCCTCCCCCAGGCCGGGTGAGGCGCCCCTGTCGGGCGGCGGCGGCCCCTACCTCGCCCCGGCGCGCCCGCCGGCCCCCGTGCTCGGTGCCGGCCGGTCGCGGCGCCCGGCGGGGCTCGGCACCCAACCGCTCAGCGGGAGACTCGACCTGTCCGGCCCTCAGGGCGCCCAGCTGCGTACGGCGATCGCCTCGGTGCACCGGATCTGCCCGGAGTTCGCGCCGGTGCAGGTGCTGCGGCGCAGCGGACGGTCGGTGCTGGTGGTCGGCACGACAGGACGCAGTACGGCCGTCGCCAAGTGTTTACTGGACCACTCCCCGGCCTGGGCCGAGCGGATCCGGCACGAGATAGCGGCCTACCGCTCGTTCGTCCGGCACCGCCCACCGGTGCGGGTGCCGCGGCTGATCGCGGCGGACCCGGACAACTGCACGCTGGTGATCGAGCGGATGCCGGGACGGGCGGCAGCACTCCAGCGGCACCCGGCGGAGGCGCCACCGCGCGCCGACATCCGGGCGGCGCTGGGCGCGATCTGCCGACTGAACGCCTGGCGCCCGCCGGCCGGGACGTTCGACGCTCCGCTGGACTACGCGGCCCGTATCTCCCGGTACCACGAGCTGGGTCTGCTCACCGACCGGGACATGGGTGACCTGCAGAAGCTGCTGCACGGCATCGCGCTCGCCGCAGGCCGGCAGGGCATGGGGCAGTTCTGCCACGGCGACGCGCTGCTGTCGAACATCCTGGTCTCCCCCGCGGGTCCGGTGCTGGTGGACTGGGAGCACGCGGGCTGGTATCTGCCGGGCTACGACCTGGCCGTCCTGTGGTCGGTGCTCGGCGACGCGCCGGTGGCGCGGCGGCACATCAGCCAGATCGCCCAGTCCGCGGGCCCCGCCTCACGGGACGCGTTCCTGGTGAACCTGATGCTCGTACTGACCCGTGAGATCCGTACGTACGAGACGGCCGTGCAGCGTTCGATGCACGACGCGACCCCGGCGGCACCGGGAGTGGCCCAACCGGGTGCTGCGCCGTCCGGCGAGGAGCAGCGGCTGCTGCTGCGGCGGCTGCACGACGACTGCCAGCTGGCCCGGCGGGCCGTGCGCGCGGCCGTCGGCACTCGCTGACGGGGATGACGGACCGCGGTGCGTTTCGCAGACAGCGGCGCACCGCGGTCGTCGTCGTGCCGGGATCAGGACCATTGGTGTACGCCACTGACGCCCCGCAGGCCCGCAGGCCCCCGCCACGAAACTCCTCGCACCCCGCCCTGACATGGGAAATCGCCTCCTGGGCGGCATGATTGACGGATCGTCGGAGAGCCGGTACCACTGACACGCCCGGCCCCGCACGGCTCATCGCGCCCGACCGCCACAGGAGGCTGCTTTGCGAGGATCCGCCACCGACCCCACCCGAGCCGCCGGGCCGAGACGCGTACGCCGGGCCGTCGGCGCCGTGGCCTCGGCGGCGCTGCTGCTGCCGCTGCTCGGTGCAGCCCCGTCCGAAGCCGGGTCGGCCGGCCGACTGCAGCAGGCGTTCGCCGCGGCGGCCGCCGAGTACGACGTGCCGCAGAGCGTGCTGCTCGGCGTCTCCTATCTCCAGTCCCGTTGGGACGGGCACGGCGGTGCGGCGAGCGTGACCGGCGGCTACGGCCCGATGCATCTCACCGACGCCCGCACGGCCCTCGCCACGGCGCCGCCGCATCACAGCGAGGGCACCGAGGACCCGCGCGGCGACAGCGCCCGCCCGCCGTTGCTCCCCGACGTGGAGCTGCCTCAGGACGCCGAACTCCCGGCCCGTCTGCGGACGTTGACCAGGGCGGCGGAGCTGACCGGTATGAGTGCCGAGGAGTTGCGCACCGACCCCGCGGCGAATGTGGCGGGCGGGGCCGCGCTGCTCGCCGCCGCGCAGCAGGAGCTGGGCGAGCCGCTGAGCGAGGATCCGGCTCAGTGGTACGGGGCGGTGGCCCGTTTCTCGGGCGCGGACGACACCGCGACGGCGGCGGCGTACGCGGGCGACGTGTACGACGTCATCCGCACCGGCGAGGAACGCTTCACCGACTCCGGACAGCGTATCTCCCTGGCCGCGCAGCCGGACCTCGCCCCGGACACCGGGCAGTTGAGCCGGACGGGCCTGCGCCGGGCCGCCGCCGAGGGCACCGAGTGCCCGGCGACCGTGTCCTGTGAGTGGATCCCGGCGCCGTACGAGGAGTTCGGGGAAGGCGACTACGGCAACCACGACCTGGGTGAGCGACCGGCGTCGCAGAGCATCGAGTACATCATCGTGCACGACACGGAGGGTGCCTGGGAGGGCGTCCTCGACCTGGTGCAGGATCCCACCTACGTCTCCTGGCAGTACTCCCTGCGCTCCACGGACGGCCACATCGCCCAGCACGTCAAGGCGAAGGACGTGGCGTGGCACGCGGGCAACTGGTACGTCAACGCCAAGTCGATCGGCCTGGAGCACGAGGGCTTCCTCGCCTCGCCGGACGCCTGGTACACGGAGGCGATGTACCGCTCGTCGGCCCGCCTGGTGAGGTATCTCGCCAGGAAGTACGGCATTCCGCTGGACCGGCAGCACATCCTCGGCCACGACAACGTGCCCGGCCCGACCACGTCGACGGTTCCGGGCATGCACACGGACCCGGGTCCGTACTGGGACTGGCAGCACTACTTCACGCTGCTCGGCCGGCCCTTCGGCCCCACCGCCGGGGCGGGCAGCGGCATGGTGACGATCCTTCCGGACTACGCCTCGAACCGGCCGGCGTTCACGGGCTGTGCGTCCGCGGGCACACCGTGCGCGGTGCACGGTTCGAGCGCGGTACGGCTGCACTCGGGGCCCGGCGAGGACTATCCGCTGGTCAAGGACATCGGCCTGCGCCCGGGCGGCGGGGACTCGACGATCGGCGTCAACGACATCGGATCACGGGTCTCCACCGGCCAGCAGTATGCGGCGGCGGGCCGCGAGGGCGACTGGACGGCGATCTGGTATCTGGGCCAGAAGGCCTGGTTCAAGAACCCGAAGAAGGCCCCGACGGCGGTGCCGGCGAAGGGTCTCGTCGTCACGCCCAAGGACGGCCTGGAGAGCGTTCCGGTGTACGGCCGCGCCTACCCGGAGGCGGCCGCCTACCCGGTGGGAGTGCCAGCCCAGGCGGTGTCCCCGCTGTCGTACCGGCTGCTCAAGGGGCAGAAGTACGTCGTCGGTGACAAGGTGCCCGGCGAGTACTACTACGCGGTCACCTTCGCGACCGACGCGCACCAGGTCGTGGTGGGCGAGGACCTGTACTACGAGATCCAGTTCGGTCACCGGGTGGCGTTCGTGCGGGCCGCCGACGTGACGGTGTCGTCGGCGACGTAGGCCTCAGCCCTGCTGGAACAGCTCCGCGGGCAGCGGCTTCAGCAGGGTGTACAGGTCGTCGGTGATGGGGCGGTCCCAGGCGGCGATGGTGACCAGGACGTTGTCGCTGCGGTCGAACTGCACGCAGGAGATCCGGCTCTCGGAGAGCTTCAGACGGCGCACGATGAGGAGGTTGTCGCCCTGCATCACCGGCACGTCCTCGGTGCCGACGACGGTCACCTCCTCGTCGTTCTCCAGGGCCAGCAGCAGCTGCGCCACCTCGAAGGGGATCTGCCCCTCGGCGACCTCGCGGGCCGGGGAGCCCTCCGGCAGATTGCCGATGATCATCGCGGGACCTCGGCCGCCGAACAGGTCGTAGCGCAGGAACACGCCCTGGCAGGTGCCGTCGGGGGCGGGCAGCAGGCCCGCGCCCAGATTGCCGGGCCAGTCGCCCGGGTCCATGGCCAGCACGTCGAAGTCGGGCCCTGCGGGGGTGGCGCTGCGGCGGCGGAGGAACGACATGCCGCCATGGTACGTGCCCGCAGGTCGTCGGCGTCGGGTGGGCGGCCGCACGTGCGGCGTTCGTGCAGGCCTACGCGGGCTTCCGGTGCCGTTCGTGGTGTCGGGCGACGCGGGCGCGGTTGCCGCAGGACGGTGTGCACCATTCCTGGCGCGGGTGCTCCTTGAGGAAGTAGCGCACACAGCGCGGGGCGTGGCAGGCGCGCAGCCGCTGCCGGTCGGGGCTCGCGAGGAAGGCGACGGCGGCCTGTGCGAGCACCGCGGTGAGCTCCGGGTCGCCGTGCACGGCCTGCCGGTGCAGGGCGGGGTCGGCGTCGTCCGGCCAGTGCAGGACGGGGACGGTGGGTGTGCGGGCGGCCGCGGCGTTGAGGCGGGCGAGAGCTTCGGGCACGGGCAGCAGGCGGGCCACGT
>NZ_JBQQCE010000166.1:0-19138 GCF_052245645.1 Streptomyces sp. KR55
CTGTGGGGCATCGACAACCACAACCGGTCCGCGCACATCGGACTTGGGCTGCTGCCGTCCTCCCGCGGCAAGGGCTACGGCACCGACGTGGTCGCGGTGCTGTGCCACTACGGTTTCGTCGTGCGCGGCCTGCAGCGGCTGCAGATCGAGACGCTGTCGGACAACGCCGCGATGCTGCGCTCCGCCGAGCGCAACGGCTTCGTCCGCGAGGGCGTGCTGCGCTCCTCGGCCTGGGTGCTGGGCGAGTTCCTGGACGAGGTGCTGCTCGGGCTCCTCGTCCAGGACTGGAAGCCGGACTCGAAGGGCTAGGCTGCCGCCCTACGGTCAAGGACAGGCATCCACAGGGCTCCGATCGCCGAGGTGATGCCGATGCCGCCGAGCACCGCCAGGAGCGGGCCTGCGCAGCACACCGCGCAGGCGGCAAGGGCGGCAGCGCCGGTGCCGAGCGTGCCCCAGGGCCGGGACGGGCGGGAGGACGGAGTGGTCATGCAGTCCCTCCGAACAGGTCGGCCAGCATCCCGGCGGCGCTCTCGGGTGCGCGCACGCTCAGCTGGAGGACGTCGGGGGTCAGACGCAGGGTGAAGTCGAAGAACGCGCAGCAGCCCTGTTCGGCCGCGGCGAGCGCCGCGAGCTGCCCGGCGAGCTCGGCGTCAGGTGGGAAGGACAGCCGCAGCCCGTCGTCGATCTCCTCGCGTTGCCGGGCCTTTTCGACGAGCACGCGCCACTGCTCGGTACGCTCGCCCAGCTCGGCGCCACCGAGGGTGCAGGCGACCGGCGCGTCCCGCCACGTCTCCCGGTCCGGGCCAGAGGGACGGGTCGGCGACAGCGTCACCGGCACCGGTGCGACAGCAGGGGCGCTGGTCGTGGTGCAGCCACAGTCCGGGCCGCACGCGCCCGCCGGCGCCGGGCCCGACAAGTCCGCATGGACCCCGGCCAGGCGGGCGGAGAAGGCGCGCAGCTCAGCGATCCGGCCGTCGGTATCCGTGATCCGGTCGGCGACCAGCGGCAGCATCCGGGCCCGCACCGAGGCACACGCACCTTCCTCACGGACCTCCAGTAGGTCGCGGATCTCCTCCAGCGCCAAGCCCAGCAGCTTCGCCGAAGAGATGAAGGCCAGTCGCTCCACCGCGTCCTCGCCGTAGACGCGGTACCCGGACGCGGTCCGCTCGGCCGGCAGCAGTCCAGCGGTCTCGTAGAAGCGCAGCGTCGTGGCCGGTACGCCGGATCGCTCGGCCAGCTGCGAGATGCGGAAAGTCGTCACACGGCCGACGGTAAACCTTCAACCCGACTCGAAGGTCAAGGCCGGACCAACGCCGGACACCCGAATGCGCGCGGGGACGGCTGGCGTCCGCGTGCGGGTTCGCCCAGGTCAAGTAGGGGCCCGCCCGGGGAGGCGGGCCTCTTTTGCTGCGCTCGTGACGCTCAGGGCGTACCGGGGGTGGCGCCCATCATCCCGGCCGCCGTCGCGAGACCGGCCCAGCCGGACGTGCCTTCCGGGCCTGGACCGCAGCCGGCCCACTTCAGGAGGACGTGTGGGTGCCGGTGCGTGTGAGGCGGACCATGGCGCGGTACAGCGCGGTGGGTGCGGGGGCCTCGGGCAGTGGCGGGATGTCGGCGCCGGGAGCGGCGTAGGAGCGGAGCATGTGGCCGACCAGGCGGCGCCAGGTGTCGGGCGCGGCGTCGCCGGTGGCGGCGATGACGCCGGCGTTGGCCATGAGCAGGATGACGAGGTCCTGTGAGGTGAAGTCCTCACGGAGCTTGCCGATGGCCTTGGCGCGGGTGATGAGTTGGACGAATCCCTCGTACGCCTCGGCGCGGCGGGCCTCCAGCGCCTTCGCGGCGGGGAAGGTCATGGTCAGGACATCGGCGAAACCGCGGTCGGCGGCCTGCATGGCGCAGACGGCGTGGACGTAGCCCGTGAAGCCCTGCCAGGGGTCGGGGTCGGCGAGTGCCACGGCGACAGCGCCGGCGTAGGCGTCCATACGGTCGGCGAAGACTGCGTTGATGAGTTCCTCCCGGGTGGCGAAACGGCGGGAGAGGGTGGCTTTGCCGACGCCTGCCTCGCGGGCGACGGAGGCCATGGAGACACCGAGTCCTTCGGTGGCGTAGAGGCGGCGGGCGGCGGCCAGGATGCGGTCACGGTTGCGTTCGGCGTCAGCGCGCAGTCCCGGTTCGGGCTGCTCGTCCGGGGTTTCGCCTGGGGCTGCGGAGGGGGTCATGTCCTCACTCTACCTAAGTGGAACACCCGGCCCGGTTGTGTTGTTATGCTGCGGCGAGAGAAACGGGACGACCGTTCCAGTTATGTGAAGGTGATCGTCATGCGTGCTGTAACCCTGAGCTCCGTACCTGCCACCCCTGCCGTGACCGAGGTCGACACCCCCCGCCCCGAGGCCGGGGAGGTGCTGGTGAAGGTGGCCGCCTCGTCGGTGAACGGCTTCGACGCCTCTACGGCGGCCGGTTATCTGCAGGGGATGATGGAGCACCGGTTCCCGCTGGTGCTCGGCAAGGACTTCGCGGGCACTGTCGAGGCCGTCGGTGAGGGCGTGGACGGCTTCACGGTCGGCGACGCGGTCTTCGGCGTCGTGATGAAGCCGTTCCTGGGCACGGGGTCGCTGGGCCAGTACGTCACTGTGTCCACCGGAATCGGCGTCGCCCCCATCCCCACGGGCCTGAAGGTGGAGGACGCGGGCGCGCTGGGCCTGGCCGGGACGGCCGCCCTGGACAGCCTGAACACGGTGTCCCTGGCCGAGGGCGAGACGGTGCTGATCTCGGGCGCCACCGGTGGAGTGGGCGCGCTGGCCGTGCAGATCGCCGCCGCCCGCGGCGCGAAGGTGATCGCGACCGCCCGTCCCGGCGCGGAGGCCGACTTCGTCACCGGCCTGACCAAGGAGCCGGTCCACCTCGTGGACTTCACCGGTGACCTGGAGGCCCAGGTCCGCGAGATCGCCCCGGAGGGCGTGGACGCCGTGCTGCACCTGGCGGGCGACGGCGCGGCGCTTGCGGGCCTGCTGCGGCCGGGCGGGCAGATCGCCTCCACCATCGGCCTGACCCAGGACGCCGTCGAGGGCCGGGACATCACCGTCCACGCGGTGTGGGCCGACCCCAACGCCCAGACCCTGACCGCCCTGGCCGAGCAGGCCGCCTCCGGCGCGCTGCGGGTGCCGGTCACCGCCACCTACCCGCTGGAGGAGGCCTCCCAGGCGTTCGCCGCCTTCGGCGCGGGCGCGCTCGGCAAGCTCGCCGTCACCTGCTCCTGAAACCCGCCCCACTCTACGGAAGAGACCTGATCGTGCCCACTATCGCCATCGTCGGCGCCGGCCCCGGCATGGGCCTGGCCATCGCCCGTACCTTCGGCAGCCGCGGCTTCGACGTCGCCCTGATCGCCCGCACCAAGGAGAAGCTTCAGACGCTGGTCGACCAGCTCGGCCAGGAAGGCATCACGGCCGCCGCGTTCCCCGCCGACGTGCTGGACCGCGCCTCGCTCACCGCCGCCCTGGACGCGGCCAAGGCCCGCTTCGGCACGCTCGACGTGCTGGAGTACTCCCCGGCACCGCACTCCCCGGTGCCCGGCTTCACCACGGCCACCCCCTCCGAGGTCACGGTGGACAATCTGCAGCCGCAGATCGAGTACACCTTCTACGGCGCTGTCACGGCCGCCCGCGCGGTACTGCCCGCCATGCGGGAAGCCGGCGCCGGGACGCTGCTGTTCACCACCGGCGGCGGTTCCGTGAACCCGGTGCCGATGTTCGGCAACGTCAACGCAGCCGGTGGAGCCCTGCGCAACTGGGTGATCAACCTGCACAACGAGCTGGCCGACACCGGCGTGTACGCCGCACACGTGGCGATCGACGTCTGGATCGGCGAGGGCGGCCCGGAGGGCATCCCGTCGGCCACGCCCGAGCAGATCGCCCCCCTGTACTGGGACCTGCACGAAAGCCGCGACCAGCCCGAGGCCGTTTTCAACGGCTGATCACCGGCCGGCAACCGGGAGCGGACACGGCACCTTCCGTCGCCGTCGTCCCTGTCCCAAATCCTTCGGCTCCTTCCGTCTGTGCTCGCCCACCGGCGCCGGTGGGCGAGCGCGGCGAACAGGTCCGGCTCGTGACAAGAGAGCGGGTATCAACTTCGACCTCGCGCGTTGGCACCACCGCCCGAGCCGCTTCCGCCCGGTCACCGCGAGATGCCGGCTCTCTTCGAGGTCCCGCCGACCCCTACGACGGCGTGCACACCGTGCGGGCGGTGGAGAACTTCGCGATCACCGGATCCACCATCGCCCAGGGCCCAGCCCTCGAAGGAGGCAAGCCCGTTGCCTGCACGCAAGCCGCGTAGGGGTGCACGAGGGGTGTCTGAGCCCTCTGGTGCTGGGATGACGCAGGGCTGCGCGGGGGCGGGGCGTCTCGACTCGCGCCAGTTCGCTCAGCTGTTCTCGCGGCGCCAGAAGATGGGCAGCCACCAGTGGAGTCGATTGCTCACCGGTGCAGTGTCCATCATCGGCCGAGCGCCGGCCCACGGTGTATCGGTCGGTCCCTGTCCTTGGAGCGGCCCTGGGACGGACGTCCGGCGGACGGAGTGAACGTGACCGGCAGGTGCTCTGGGCCACGTAGGCCGCCGGGTCGCCAGCGGAGTTCGCCGGGCGGTACGGCGGGGGCGAGGTCGGGCAGGCGGCGCAGGGCGGTGCCGATGGCGACCTGGCCCTCCAGCCGGGCCAGCGGCGCCCCGAGGCAGTAGTGCAGGCCGTGGCCGAAGGCGAGGTGGGCGTTGTCCCGCCGGGTGATGTCCAGGCGATCGGGGTCGGGGAACCGCGCCGGATCGCGGTCGGCGATGGCGGAGGCGATCAGCACGGTCGCGCCCCGCGGGATGGTCACGCCCCCGATGGTGACGTCCTCGCGCGCGAACCGGGCGATGCCGGGGTTGACCGGTCCGTCGTAGCGGAGGAACTCCTCGATGGCGTCCGGCAGCAGCGCCGGATCGTCCCGCAGCATCCGGAGCTGGTCGGGGTGGGCCAGCAGCGCGGCGATGCCGCCGCCGATCAGGTTGACCGTGGTGATGTAGCCGGCCGCCAGCAGCAGGAACGCCATCGCGATGAGCTCGTCCTCGTCGAGGCGCTGTTCTTCGTCCCGGGCGGTGATCAGCGCGCTGAGCAGGTCCTCCTGCGGCCGGGCTCGTTTGGCTGCCAGGAGCTCGGTCAGGTACGAGCGCATGTGCTGCCATGCCTCATTCACCACGGCCGGGTCCGGCGGCTCTGTTCCGCGCAGGATCATGTCGTCGGTCCACCGCTGGAAGTCGTGCCGGTCCGCCGTGGGCACGCCGAGCAGTTCGCTGATCACGGTGACCGGAAGCGGCAGCGCGAAGTCCTCGACGAGGTCGGCGGCGCCGGCCGGAGCGATCGCGTCGAGCAGCCGGTCGGTGATCTCCTGGACGCGGGGCCGCAGCTCGGCCACCTTGCGGGCGGTGAACGCCCTGGAGACCAGGCGGCGCAGCCGGGTGTGCTCGGGCGGGTCGGCGCGGAGCATGGTGCGCAGCATGGACTCGCGCTCCGTCGCGGGCAGCTGCTGCAGCAGCCGGGGGTCCGACGCTTCGCGGACGTCGCTGCTCAGCCGGGGGTCGGACAGGGCGGCGAGGCCGTCTTCGTACCGCGTGACCAGCCAGGCCTCCAGGCCGCCGGCGATGACCGCGCGCCGCACGGGGCCGTCCTCGCGCAGCTGCCGGTAGAACGGGAAGGGATCCGCCACGAAGGTCGGGTCGGCGTAGGGCAGAAGGACCGGCTGCGGATTCATGGCGGCCTCCGGAGCGTCGCGGACATTTGCGGAGAAATTGCGGCACTTTGGGATTATATGATCCGCTCTGGTCGGCTTCGGGAACCCCGACAGGGCGGCACGTGATGGACCCGACAGGGAGGCGCGTGATGGAGCGGACGACGTGCTGTGTGGTGGGCGGCGGCCCCGCCGGAATGGTCCTCGGCCTGCTGCTGGCCCGGGCCGGCGTGGCGGTCACCGTCCTGGAGAAGCACGGTGACTTCCTGCGCGACTTCCGCGGCGACACCGTGCATCCGTCGACCCTGGCGCTGCTGGAGGAGCTGGGTCTGGCCGAGCGGTTCGCCGAACTGCCGCAGCGGCGGGTGACGACGGTCCAGCTGCCGCTCGGCCGGGACCGTTCGCTGGTCACCGTCGGAGACATCGGCGCGCTGCGCAGCACGTACAACTACATCGCCATGGTGCCTCAGTGGGACCTGCTCAACCTCCTGGCGGACGAGGCCCGGCGGGAGCCGTCCTTCTCCGTGCGGATGAGCACCGAGGCGACGTCCTTCCTGGTGGAGCGCGGACGCGTCACAGGGGTGCGGTACCGCACGTCCGACGGCGGTACCGGTGAGCTGCGGGCCACCCTCACGGTCGCCTGCGACGGCCGGGACTCGCTGGCCCGGTCGCGGCCCGAACTGAGACTGCGGAGGTTCGACTGCCCGATGGACGCCTGGTGGTTCCGGCTGCCGCGGCGGGAGGGCGACCCGCACGGGCTCGTGGGAGGCGTCGGCGACCGGTTCCTCACCGCCATGATCGACCGCGGGGACTACTGGCAGTGCGCCGCGCTGATCCCCAAGGGAACCGACGCCCGCCGCCGCGCCGCCGGGCTCGACCGGTTCATGGCCGATTTCACGGCCGCCGTCCCGTGGCTCGGGGACCGCGCGCAGGCGGTGCGGTCGTGGGACGAGGTGAAGCTGCTGGACGTACGGCTCGACCGCCTCCGGCGCTGGCACCGCCCGGGGCTGCTGTGCATCGGCGACGCGGCGCACGCGATGTCGCCGGTCTTCGGCATCGGCATCAACCTCGCCGTCGAGGACGCCGTGGCCGCTGCCCGGTATCTCGTCGAGCCGCTGCGCGGGGGCGCGGTGGGCTTGCGGGACGTACGCGCCGTCCAGCGCCGACGGTGGCCGACCACGGCCCTGACACAGGCGCTGCAGCGGACGGCCCACGCCCGGGTCATCGAACCGCTGCTGGCGGGACGTTCCCCCTTCGGCAACCCCAGGCGGGCGCAGCGGATGACCGAGCTGATCACCACCTCGCGGTGGCTGAACCGGGTGCCTGCCTATTTCCTGGCCTACGGCGCCGTACGCGAGCGTCCGCCGGCCGCGTCGGTCCGGTGAGCGCGGAGCGTGCCTTATGCCTGCGCGGCTCTGTCCAGCGCGGGGGCGATGATCGCGAAAGCCCGGTCGGACAGGGCCGTGGGGTCCTCGGCGCCGTCGCTGTCGCTCCAGCGTTGCAGGACGGTGTCGAAGGCGGTCAGGGCCATTCCGGCGGCCAGTTGGGGGTACAGGTCGGTGGCGCGGTCGAGGTCGAGGCGGTGCGCCAGTTCCGTCGCCAGTTCGTCGCGCCAGTGGGCCTGGCGTTCCAGGAAGCGGGCGTGCAGAGCGGGGGTGCCCAGGATCAGCTGGACCACGCGCAGGGCGCGGTCCGAGTGGCCGGCGCAGGCCGCGACGGAGACCGAGACGGAGTGCCGCAGGGCGACGGACGGCGGCTCCCCGGCCGGGCGGCCCGCCAGCTCGGTGCGGATACCGGCGCCCATCTCGGCCAGGAACTGGACGACGACGTCCTCCTTGGACGCGAAGTACCGGAAGAACGTCCGCTTGGACACTCCGGCGGCGGCCGCGATCTCGTCGATGGTGACCCCGTCGAACCCCTTCAGGGCCAGCAGCTGCAGCGCCGCTTCGGTCAGCTCGTTGGAGACCAGCTCACGTTTGCGCTGGGCCAGGCTCACTTCGGGGCGAGTGCTCACCCCACCCATCGTACACGCCATGCCGCTGATGGCACCCAGGCGCGCCTTGACACTGAATGACATGCAGGGCAACGTGTGACGCATGACCAAGCGGCAGCGCTGGACCGTCGATCACATCCCGGACCAGACCAAGCGGGTGTTCGTCGTCACCGGAGCCAACAGCGGTCTCGGTCTGGCGACCACGCGGGCGCTGGCCCGCAGGGGCGGGCATGTGATCCTTGCGGTGCGTGACGAGGCGAAGGGGCAGCGGGCGGCCCAGGAGATCGCCGCCCGGCAGCCGGGCGCGAGCCTGGAGGTGCGCCGTGTCGACCTGGCCGACCTCGACTCGGTGCGGGCCTTCGCCGACCAGGTGCGCTTCGACCACGCGCGGCTGGACGTCCTGGTCAACAACGCCGGTCTGATGGCGCCGCCCCGCTCCCTGAACCGGCAGGGCCAGGAGCTGCAGTTCGCCGCCAACCACCTCGGCCACTTCGCGCTCACCGGCCTGCTGCTCGATCTGCTGTCCGTCGGCACCGACCCCCGGGTGGTCTCGGTGACGTCGACCAACCACCGGCAGGCGACGATCTTCTTCGACGACCTCACCGGCGAGCGCAAGTACTCGCCCATGGGCTACTACAACCAGTCGAAGCTCGCCAACGCCGTCTTCGGCTGGGCCCTCCACCAGCGGCTGACCGCCGCAGGCAGCCCGGTGCGCAGCGTGCTCGCCCACCCCGGCTACACCTCCACCAACCTGCAGACGAGCTCGCCGACCGGCATGGTGAAGCTGCTCTTCGGCACCCTGCTCTCCCCGCTCGCCCAGTCCCCGGACCAGGGAGCGCTGCCGCAGCTGTACGCGGCCACCGAACCGACCGTGGTGGGCGGCGAGTTGATCGGGCCGGACGGCATGGGCGAGCTGCGCGGTGCACCGAAGCGGGTCCAGCTGGCGCCCCGCGCGACCGACGCCGAGACCGGCCGCCGGCTGTGGGAGCTCTCGGAGCGGCTGACCGACGTCCGGTTCGCGCTGTGACGGGGAACCGCGCCGACACGGGCCGCTGGATCCGCCGCTACCACCCGGCTCCGGACGCGCCGGTGCGGCTGCTGTGCCTGCCGCACGCCGACGGCTCCGAAAATGTCCTGGAAGACCCGGGTGCGGCTGCACTTCGGCGGCGAGCTGCTGCGGTCCCGGCTGGTCAACATCCCCACCGACTTCAAGAAGGTCGGGCTGTGGTCGAAGTACTCGCTGCTGTACGCGGAGGTCTCGCTCGGCGCCGAGTGCAAGGACCCCACCTGCCAGATCCTGCACAACGACTCGGGGGGTGTGGGCGGTTCGCTGTTCGAGCACGACAACCTCGACGTGCGCACGCACGACCGCCTCGCCGAGCTGTACGGCACGGTGCCGAGGTGGATCCTGCCGCACCTGCGGAGCATCGAACTGGCCCACACGATGATGCGGTTCAACGACGGCGACGGCCGCTACGACGCGCTGCCGAAGAACGCGCTCGACAACGCGGGCAAGATCGAGGCACCTCTTCTGCGATTGTCCGGCAGCGACAACCGCTTCTGGTACGACTCCAACAAGCTGTGCCACGAGGTCCTGTCGAGCCGCTACCCCGACATGGACGTCCGCTACGTCGAGGTCCCGGGCCACGGCCACCTCGACACGTTCATCGGGCGCAACGCGGCCCTGGACGTGTTCGGACACATCGTGGACTTCCTGGACGAATGCCGAGCCGTGCAGGCCGGCGTGTGACACCGTGCGGCCAGGAGCGAAGAAGGCGAAGGGAGCTGTATGAGCAGGATCTGGCTGATCACGGGCGCGAGCAGCGGGTTCGGCCGCGCCATCGCCGAGGCGGCGCTCGCCGCCGGTGACACCGTCGTCGGCGCGGCGCGGCGCCCGGAAGCGCTGGACGACCTGGTGGCCGCCCACCCCGGCCGCGTGGACCCGCTGCGGCTCGACGTCACCGACATCGCCGCGATCGACGCCGCGGTACGCGACGTCGTGGACCGGCACGGGCGGATCGACGTCCTCGTCAACAACGCCGGCCGCACCCATGTCGGCGCCTTCGAGGAGACGACGGACGACGAGCTGCGCGCCCTGTTCGACGTGCACGTCCTCGGCCCGGCGGCGCTGGTGCGGGCGGTGCTGCCGCATCTGCGCGAGCGGCGTTCGGGCGCGATCGTGCAGATGAGCAGCGTGGGCGGGCAGCTGTCGTTCGCGGGCTTCTCGGCGTACAGCGGAACGAAGTTCGCGCTGGAGGGCATGTCGGAGGCGCTCGCGGACGAGGTGCGGGAGTTCGGCATCAAGGTGCTGATCGTCGAGCCGGGCGCCTTCCGCACCTCGCTGTTCGAGGGCAGCCGGGCCGGTTTCAGCGCCGACAGCGGCGTGTACCCCAAGGTGGCACAGACCCGTGCGTATGTCTCCGGCGGCGACGGCACCCAGCCCGGCGACCCGGCGAAGGCGGCGGCGGTCATCCTGGCCGCCCTGGACACGGCGGAGACGCCGCTGCGCCTGCCGCTCGGCGACGACTCGGTCACCGCCGTCCTCGACCACCTCGAGCAGGTGCGGGCCGACGTCACCGCCTGGGAGAAGAGCACCCGGAACACCGCGTTCGACGAGTGATCCGGCGCGGGCCCTCCTGGAGGCGGCTTCGTCTTCAGGAGGGCCTTGACGGCTCGTCATGTCGGCCGTATGGCCTGCCGGTTACATCCGTGCAGGGCCCTTGTGCAATTCCTGTGGAAGCCTCAATCTTTCGGCTGACGCACAGGTGAGCCAGCGCAATTTGACATGCCCCTGCTCATCTGGCGCCGTCCCCACACCAGCGCACCACCGATTGAGGAGGACCCCTCAGATGGCAGTGATGCGTCATACCCGGCGAAGACTGGCGGCCACAGGCATCGCGACCGCCGCGGCACTCGCCGCGAGCCTGGTCGCCGCCCTCCCCGCCGGCGCGGCCCCGGCAGCCGAAGGCCGAATCCAGTACGAGGGCGCGGCGAACGCCGTCGCCGACAGCTACATCGTGACCCTCAAGGCGGACCGGGCCCGTTCGGGCTCCGCCGAGGGACGCGCCCTGGCGACGAAGTACGGCGCCACCATCGAGCGCACGTACAAGAAGGCCCTGAACGGCTACGCGATCGAGGCCTCCGAGACCGAGGCGAAACGTCTCGCCGCCGACCCGGCCGTCGCCTCCGTGGTCCAGAACCGCACCTTCACCGTCGCCGCGACCCAGCCCAGCCCGCCCTCCTGGGGCCTGGACCGCATCGACCAGCGCAACCTCCCGCTGAACAGCTCGTACACCTACCCGGACTCCGCCGGCCAGGGCGTCACGGCGTACGTCATCGACACCGGCGTCCGCATCACCCACAGCGACTTCGGCGGCCGTGCCTCCTACGGCTACGACGCCGTCGACAACGACAACACCGCCCAGGACGGCAACGGCCACGGCACCCACGTCGCCGGCACGGTCGCCGGAAACGCCTACGGCGTCGCCAAGAAGGCGAGGATCGTCGGCGTCCGCGTGCTGAACAACTCCGGCTCCGGCACCACCGCCCAGGTCGTCGCCGGCATCGACTGGGTGGCCCGGAACGCGGTCAAGCCGGCCGTCGCCAACATGTCCCTCGGCGGCGGCGCCGACACCGCCCTCGACACCGCCGTACGCAACGCCATCGCCTCCGGCGTCACCTTCGCCGTCGCGGCCGGCAACGAGACCACCAACGCCTCCACCCGGTCCCCCGCCCGCGTCACCGAGGCCATCACGGTCGGCGCCACCACGTCCGGCGACGCCAAGGCGAGCTACTCCAACTACGGCACGGTCCTGGACCTGTTCGCGCCGGGCTCGTCCATCACCTCGTCCTGGCACACCAGCGACTCGGCCACCAACACCATCTCCGGTACGTCGATGGCGACCCCGCACGTCGCCGGAGCGGCGGCGCTGTACCTGGCCGACAACCCCACGGCCACGCCCGCCCAGGTGTCCACCGCGCTGACCTCCGCAGCCACCCCCAACGTCGTCACCAGCCCCGGCACCGGCTCACCCAACCGGCTCCTGTACGTCGGCGGCGGCACCCCGACCCCGCCCGGCCCGCGCTTCGAGAACACCGGTGACTACACGATCAGCGACAACTCCACGGTCGAGTCCCCGGTGACCGTCTCCGGCGTCTCCGGCAACGCGCCCTCCGCGCTCGCCGTCGAGGTCCACATCGTCCACACGTACATCGGCGACCTCCAGGTCCAGCTGATCGCCCCCGACGGCACCGCGTACACGCTCAAGGGGTACGGCACCGGCGGCAGTGCGGACAACATCGACACCACGTACTCCGTCAACGCCTCCTCGGAGGCCGCGAACGGCACGTGGAAGCTGAGGGTCAGCGACAACGCGAACATCGACACCGGGCGGATCGACGCCTGGGCGCTCCAGTTCTGACGTTCCTGACGTACCGTCATCTTCGTCCTCGCGGAAGGGCTTCGGGTCGGTGACCCGGCCCGCCGCGAGGACGAGGTTCGTCAGCCGGTGTACGGAGCAGGTCGTCCTCGGCGTCCAGCGTGAAGGGGAGCCCCGCCACGGCGCCCGCCCAGCGCTTACCATGCGCCAAGTCGTACGACTGTTCTGCATCCTCGGCCGAACCAGGAGCCCGGTACCCGTGTCCATCCCTCCGCCGCCTGGGCCCCATCAGCCCCAGGGCCAGTACCCGGCTCCCCACCCGCAGGGCCCGTATCCGCAGGGCCCCTACGCGCCGCCGCCGTACGGTGCCTGGGGCCCGTATCCGCCGCAGGCGCCGGTCAACGGTGTCGCCATCGCCGCCCTCGTCCTCGGCATCCTGTGCTTTCTCCCCGCCGTCGGGCTCGTGCTGGGCCTGATCGCGCTGCGTCAGATCAGGCGGAAGGGCGAGCGCGGGAAGGGTATGGCGGTCGCCGGGTCCGTGCTGTCGTCCGTCGGGCTCGCGCTGTGGGTCCTGACCCTCTCGACGGGCTTCGTGTCCGACTTCTGGGAGAGCTTCAAGGAGAGCGCGCAGGAGGCTGCGACCGTCTCGCCGGACAAGGGCGAGTGCTTCGACGCGCCCAGCGGCTCCCTGGAGGGCATGACCTACGACGTCGACGTGGTGCCCTGTGCGGGCAGGCACGACGGCGAGGTGTTCGCCACCGTCCGGCTGCCGGGCGGCAGTTTTCCCGGCGACGACCACATCACGAGCGTCGCCGACGACAAGTGCTATGCCCTGCGCGGCGACTACGCCATGGACACCTGGGCCCTGCCGGACAACGTCGACGTCTACTACCTGACCCCGACCCGCCAGAGCTGGGGGCTCGGCGACCGCGAGATCACCTGCATCTTCGGCAACACCGACGAGAAGGGCACCCTGACCGGCTCCCTGCGCAGCGACGCGACCACGCTGGACGCGGACCAGCTCGCCTACCTGAAGGCCGCCCGCGCCGTCGACGCCGTACTGGAGAAGGAGCCCGAGGAATTCCCCGAGGAGGACCTGGCGGCGAACCGCACCTGGGCGGGCGAGGTGGGCGACGTGCTCGCCGAGCAGAGCGGCACGCTGGGTGAGCACAGCTGGCCCGCCCGGGCCGAACAGCCCCTCGCCGACCTGGTGAAGGAGCTCGACTCCGCGCGCGGTCAGTGGGCGAAGGCGGCCGCCGCCGGTGACGCGGACACCTTCTACGTGCACTACGACGAGGGGTACGCGTTCTACGACGGGCAGGTCACCATCACCGCGCGCAAGGCTCTGGGCCTGGACACCAGCCCACCCGAGTACGCCACTGACCCGGGCGACTCCGACGCCGACGTGTGATCGCCCCCACAGCGGGGAGAAAGCGGGAGAACGCGGGGGGAAAGTGCCTGGGCACAGCCCTCCCCGCGCGCGAGTCATCACATCGAGTGATTCTCTGGCCTTTGCTTGCCTGACGGAACCCAGGGTTGCCACGCTGTTGCTGTCTGTACAACCTGATGGGAGCGGCCAGTGACATTCGGTGAGCAGCCGGCGTACCTGCGTGTCGCGGGTGATCTCCGCAAGAAGATCGTCGACGGTCTGCTGCCACCGCACACCCGCCTGCCGTCACAGGCCAGAATCCGCGAGGAGTACGGCGTCTCGGACACGGTCGCGCTCGAGGCGCGCAAGGTCCTGATGGCCGAAGGGCTGGTCGAGGGCCGCTCCGGTTCCGGGACGTATGTGCGGGAGCGGCCCGTGCCCCGGTCCGTCGCCCGCTCCGGATTCCGCCCGGACGGCGGCGCCACACCCTTCCGGCAGGAGCAGGCGGACGCCGCCGCGCGCGGCACCTGGGAGTCCAGCAGCGAACAGACCGTGGCAAGCGGCGCGATCGCCGAGCGGCTCGGCATCCGGCCCGGCGACCGCGTGATGTGCACGAAGTACCTGTTCCGGGAGGGTGGCGAGCCGTTGATGCTCTCCACCTCCTGGGAGCCGATCGCCGTCACCGGCCGCACGCCCGTGATGCTGCCCGAGGAGGGCCCTCTCGGCGGCATGGGCGTCGTCGAGCGCATGGCGGCCATCGACGTGATCGTCGACAACGTCACCGAGGAGGTCGGCGCCCGCCCCGGCCTCGCCGAGGAACTCCTCTCCCTGGGCGGCGTCCCCGGGCATGTCGTCCTCGTCGTCCAGCGCACCTTCTACGCCTCCGGCCGCCCCGTCGAGACGGCCGACGTGGTGATCCCGGCAGACCGCTACCGGGTCTCGTACCACCTCCCAGTGAAATAGGGCACACCTTTCCGACCCCTGCCCTGCAGCGCACGCCCCTGCGGCAGTTGCTCCCGGCATGCGCGCGCCGGGAGCCGGTGCGTGCGCCGTTCGATTCCGGACGTTTTCGCAGGTGACCCCGGGCGTGCCCGCCATGCCGCCGACCGGATGCGCGGATGCGTACGCACGGCGCGTTCGACGCCGTGCGCCCCCTCGCGCCTGGCTTGTTGCGTACCTCTTTGTGAAAAGCCGTATTCGCTGCGTGAAGGTTAGGCGTAGGCTCGGGCATATGCGGATTGCGGTTTCCTTAGCGGGCGGGGCGCGCGGGCCGAGGGCGGGAAGCGGAGGGGCGCGATGAACGACAGCACGGTGACTCTTCCCTGGCTCGTCATACGGCAGGACGACGGCGGCAATCGCTACCGCGTGGGCCGGTACGCGACCCGGGCCGAGGCCCAGAAGATCGCCGACAGTCTCGACAACCGCGGGCACAAGCAGCTCTATTGGGTCGAGCGCATCGGTCAGGACACCGACGACGACACCTGAGCCGCGACCCTCCCCTCGGCCCCTGACGTAGGCTCCGGCGCATGAAGGAACGGATCGTGGTGGTGGGGGCCGCCCTGTTCGACGGTGGCCGACTGCTCGCCGCGCGCCGTAGTGCACCCCCTGAACTGGCCGGGCGTTACGAGTTGCCCGGCGGCAAGGTCGAGCCGGGCGAAGCGCCGGATGCCGCGCTGGTGCGTGAGCTGCGGGAGGAACTCGGCGTCGAGGCCGAGGCCGTTGAGCGGGTGCCGGGGGAGTGGGACCTGAAGCCGCCGTATGTTCTGCACGTGTGGACCGCCCGTCTGCGCCCCGGCTCTCCCGACCCCAAGCCTCTCGAGGACCACGACGAACTGCGCTGGCTCGCACCCGGCGAACTCTGGGACGTCGACTGGCTGGACCAGGACGTTCCGGTCGTACGTGAGGTGGCCGCCCGCCTGAGCGGCTGACTCCTTGACGCCGGCCTGTGCCACCCCGCGTGTGGTGCCGTACCCGTACGCCGTTCGTGCCACAGTGCGCGCCCCCCAGCGGTACTGGGTCCCGCATATCGGGTATGTGCCAATTAACCCCACGAAACCAGGCATGGGTGGGTTCTCTGGCCCGGGAAGTGATCGGCGTGATCGACACCGAAGGTGACCGCGCCGAGTGGACCTTTCCCGCCGACCCGGGTGCCGTGCGCACCGCACGCTCCAACGTCCGCCACCAGCTGCACGGCTGGGGTCTCGACAGCGTCGGTGACATCACGGCCCTGCTGGTCAGCGAACTCGTGACCAACGCCCTGCGGCACGCCACCGGCCCCATCGGCGTCCGCCTGGTGCGCCCCCCGGACCTGCCCGACGTGCTGCTGGTGGAGGTCTCCGACCCGTTGCCCGACCCGCCCCACGAACGGGTCGCCCGGCCCGAGGACGAGCACGGGCGCGGCCTGCAACTGGTGGCCTCCTCCTCGCGCCGCTGGGGCACCCGGCCCGGGGAGTCCGGCAAGACGGTGTGGTTCGAGCTCGCGGTACCGACCTGAATCCGGACCGGACTTGCCGGAAGGCGTGATTCGAGGGCGTGTCCCCTGGTTAGAAGAGTGGAAGTGTTCTCGCAGGACGGTCCGAAAACCAACTGGACCGTTCTGTGATCGTGAACACCGTGTTGTGCGGCGCCGTAGTGCTGGATACTGCGGGCAGCCGCCCCCGGTGACCGGTGCCGGACGCGGTGAGCTGGAGGGGACGGTTCGCGTGAGCGAGATACCAGCGAAGGCCACGGAGTCCGAGGACCCGTCGGACGGCGCGAGAACGGAGGCCGCGGGTGCCTCCGGTGAGGTGCGGCCCGGCGACCCCATGTGGCAGAGCAGTCCGCCCGGCTCGATCTACGACTACATCAAGGTCGCGTCCTTCTCCATCGGCCCCGACGGGCTCGTCGACCAGTGGAGCCTGCGCGCCGAGCACCTGTTCGGCATCCCCGCCGAGCGGGCCGTCGGCATGGACCCCATCGCGGCGTTCATCGACTCCGACCTGCGCGCGCAGGGCCACCGGAAGATGGCCGAGATCCTCGACGGGCGGGAGTGGACCGGCGTGGTCCCCTTCCGGCTGCCGGAGACGGTGGACGGCGGCGGGGGCGAGGGTCTCGCCGAGGTCTATGTGATGCCGACGCGCACCGAGGACGGCGAGAAGGCGGCCGTCTGCATCGTCGTCGACGTCCGGGTGCTGCGCAGCATCGAGACGGATCTCGCCGCCTCGCAGGCCATTTTCGGCCAATCTCCGTTCGGCTTCCTGCTGATCGACGCCGAACTGCGGGTGCGGCGCGCCAACCAGCGGTTCGCCTCGACCTTCGGCGGCACACCCGACGACCACCGGGGCAAGGGCGTCCACGACTATCTGCCGCGCGGCGAGGCCGAGCGGGTTGCCGCGACGCTGCGCCGGGTCCTCGAGACCGGCGACAGCATCACGGACATGCACGTCACGGGCTTCGTGCCCGGTTGCGAGGACCGCCGTCACTGGTCGGTCAACCTCTACCGCGTGCACAGCGGAAGCGGCCGCCCCATCGGGATCGCCTGGCTCGGAACCGACATCACCGCCCGGCGCGCCGCCGCCCGCGAAGCAGCCGCCGCCCGGCGCAATCTCGCCCTCCTGAACGAGGCCGGCGCCCGCATCGGCAATTCCCTCGACCTGGAGACCACCGCCCGGGAACTCCTCGACGTCGTCGTCCCCGGCTTCTGCGACCTGGCCACCGTCGACCTCTACCAGGGCCTTCTGGCCGGCGACGAGACCCCGCCCGGCCTCGCCGACGGCAGCGCCGAACTGCGCCGCGTCGCCTTCGCCAGCGCCGTCTCCGACGCCCCCTTCGCGGGCATCGGCACGCCGGTCAAGGTCGGCGCGGTCCACCACTACCCCTTCAACTCGCCCTGCGCGGACGCCCTGCGCACCGCCCGCCCGCAGACCGTTCCCGCCGAGGAGGGCGGCCTCGTCCAGTCCACCCTCGCGGTGCCGATGGTCGCCCACGACACCGTCGTCGGGCTCGCCCAGTTCTCCCGTACGAAGGGCAGCGAGCCGTTCGGCGACCGGGACCGCGCCCTCGCGGTCGAGCTGGCCGCGCGGGCCGCCGTCTGCATCGACAACGCCCGCCTCTACCGGCGCGAGCACGAACGCGCGTTGATACTGCAACGGTCCCTGCTCCCGCCCGGCGACCCGGTCGCCTCCGGCCTGGACATCGCCTGCCGTTACCTTCCCGGGAACGCCTCCACCGGCCGCCCCAGTGAGGTCGGCGGCGACTGGTTCGACGTCATCGAACTGCCCGGCCACCGCACGGCGTTGGTCGTCGGCGACGTCATGGGCCGCGGTCTGCGCGCCGCCGTCGCGATGGGCGAACTCCGCACGGCGGTACGGACGCTGGCCCAGCTCGACCTCGAACCGGCCGAGGTCCTCTCCCAGTTGGACGAGATCGCCCGCGGCCTCGGCACCCCCGGAGGCATCCAGCAGGCCACCCGCGCCGCTCGCCGCCCCCGCGAGGCGGACCTGTCCGAGGTGTACCTCGCGACCTGCGTGTACGCGGTCTACGACTCCGTCACCCGGCGCTGCACCTTCGCCAACGCCGGCCATCTCCCGCCGGTCCTGGTCGAACCCGGCGAGCCGGCCCTGATGCTCGACGTACCGCCCGGCATGCCGCTCGGCGTCGGCGGGGAACCCTTCGAGGAGGTCGAGGTCGAACTCCCCGAAGGTGCACTGTTGGCGCTCTACACGGATGGACTGGTCGAATCCCGCGACCACCCCCTCGACGAGGGCCTCCAGGCCTTCGTGGGCGCGCTGACCGACCCGTCCCGCCCGCTGGAGGACGTCTGCGACCACGTCCTCAACACCCTCGACAGCCACCACGGCGAGGACGACATCGCCCTGCTCATGGCCCGCGTCCAGGGCCTGCCCGCCGAGTCCGTCGGCGACTGGACGCTGCCGCGCGAGCCGCGCAGCGTGGGCCGCGCCCGCGAGTACGCACGCGGCCAGCTGCTCAGCTGGGACATGGAGCCGCTGGTCGACACGACGGAGCTGCTGGTCAGCGAGCTGGTGACGAACGCCCTGCGGTACGGCGAGGGCGAGATCCGGTTGAGACTCCTGCTGGACCGCACCCTGGTCTGCGAGGTCTGGGACTCCGGCCTCGTCCAGCCCCGTCGCCGCCGCGCCCGCGACACCGACGAGGGCGGCCGCGGTCTCCAGCTCGTCGGCCTGCTGTCGGCGGCGTGGGGCTCCCGCCGCACACATCGTGGCAAGACGGTGTGGTTCGAACTCCCGCTGCCGGACGGCGAGAACGGCGTGGCGGATCCGGCGGAGGCCCTGCTGAGCCTGTTCTGAGGGCCGGAACGGCGTTGCGGCTGAGCCGGGGGTGGGTCGCGCAGCCCGGCGCCGGCGGGGTGCCGCCCGCGCCCACCCGTGCCGCCCTGGGGGTCCCCCCTCTGGGGGAGGCACGACTGCCCGCGGCCTGACGGGGGACGGGGGACGGGGGATAGGCCTACGGGTTCGGCCGCCTGCGTGCCCGGGTGCGGGGTCCTCCGAAGCTTGCGGGCGGGCCACCCTCCGGGTCACCGCCCAGGAGGATCCCGCCGAGGATCGCCCCGCCGACGCCGATCGCGTGCGCGTCCGCCCCGGCGTACGGCGTGCCGTGGGCGCGTACGTCCTGCTCGGCGAGGTGC
>NZ_JBQQCE010000167.1:0-19113 GCF_052245645.1 Streptomyces sp. KR55
TGGACGACCTGTCGGCCGGGGTTCCGGCGCGGCTCCCGGCGGACGTCCCGCTGGTTCGCGGGTCGTCGCTGGACGGGGCACTGCTGAAGCGGATCCTCGCCGAGCACGCGGTGACGGGTGTGGTGCATCTCGCCGCGCGCAAGCAGGTCGCCGAGTCCGTGGCGCAGCCGACGCGGTACTACCGGGAGAACGTGGGCGGACTCGCGACACTGCTCGACGCGGTCGCCGAGGCCGGAATCGAACGGTTCCTGTTCTCCTCGTCGGCGGCCGTCTACGGCAATCCGGATGTGGAACTCATCACGGAGGACACACCGTGCGCCCCGATGAGTCCGTACGGCGAGACCAAGCTGGCCGGTGAACGGCTGGTGCGGGCGGCAGGCCGGGCGCACGGGATCGCGACGGTGTGCCTGCGCTATTTCAACGTGGCGGGCGCTGCCACGCCGGAGCTGGCCGACACCGGCGTCTTCAACGTGGTCCCCATGGTCTTCGACCGGCTCACCCACGACCGGGCACCGCGGATCTTCGGCGACGACTACCCGACGCCGGATGGCACCTGCATCCGCGACTACATCCATGTCGCCGACCTCGCCGACGCCCACCTCGCGGCGGCCCGGCGGCTGTCCGCGCCGGACGCCGCGGGCGACCTCACGGTGAACATCGGCCGGGGCGAGGGCGTCTCCGTGCGCGAGCTGGTCACGCTGATCGGTGAGGTGACCGGGGACACGCGTCCGGCAGTCGTCGAGGCGCGTCGCGCCGGGGACGCCCCGCGTGCGGTCGCCTCGGCCGAACTGGCGGCGAAGGAGCTGGGCTGGACGGCCCGGCGCGGGGTGCGCGAGATGGTCGGCTCGGCTTGGCAGGGATGGCTGCTGCACCACGGCGGATGATCACCGAAGCACTCTGACCTGCTGTTCGTTTGCGCAGGTCAGGGCATATGACAACGGTGTTCAGTGCCGCGTTGCCCGATGTCCCCCGCCCGTAGTTCACTGTGGTCTCGGACCGATCGCAGAAGGGCGGCTTTTTCATGGGGGCTGGGCACGATCACGGGCATGCGCACGCCGCGCCGGTCAGCGGCACGGCGGCCGCGGCGTACCGCGGCCGGCTGCGGATCGCGCTGTGCATCACGCTCACCGTCATGGTGGTCGAGATCGTCGGCGGCGTGCTCGCGGACTCCCTCGCGTTGATCGCGGACGCCGCGCACATGGCGACCGACGCGGTCGGCCTGGGCATGGCCCTGCTCGCGATCCACTTCGCCAACCTCCCGGCGAGCGCGAACCGCACCTTCGGATACGCCCGTGCCGAGATCCTCGCCGCGCTCGCCAACTGTCTGCTGCTGCTCGGGGTCGGCGGGTACGTCCTGTACGAGGCGATCCAGCGGTTCATCACGCCGGCCGGCACCGAGGGCGGGCTGACCGTTGTGTTCGGTCTGATCGGTCTGGTCGCGAACATGATCTCGCTCACGCTGCTCGTGCGCGGCCAGCGGGAGAGCCTGAACGTGCGCGGCGCCTTCCTGGAGGTCGCGGCCGACGCGCTGGGCTCGGTCGCGGTGCTGATCTCGGCGGTGGTGATCCTCACCACCGGCTGGCAGGCCGCCGACCCGGTCGCCTCGCTCGTCATCGGCCTGATGATCGTGCCGCGGACGCTGAAGCTGCTGCGCGAGACCCTCGACGTACTGCTGGAGTCGGCCCCCAAGGGCGTCGACATGGCGGAGGTCCGGGCCCACATGCTGGCGCTGGACGGCGTGGAGGACGTCCATGACCTGCACGCCTGGACGATCACGTCGGGCATGCCGGTGCTGTCCGCGCACGTGGTGGTCCGCTCCGACGTCCTGAACGCGATAGGGCACGAGAAGATGCTTCACGAGCTCCAGGGCTGCCTGGGTGACCACTTCGACGTGGAGCACTGTACCTTCCAGCTGGAGCCGAGCGGGCACGCGGAACACGAGGCCCGGCTGTGCTACTGACACCCGGCCGCCGGTGATCCGGTGACCCGTCGGGGGCGGAGCGCATCGGTCCGGCGCGCGATGGCGTCCCGGTAGTCGTACGCCGTAGTCGTACGCCCCCCTCGCGGGCGGTTCTCCCCGATCCGCGCCGGGCACGATCACCTACCGGGCCCCTCTTCCGGTGCCGACGCGCCGGGAAGTGCCGGGAGCGCCGGATTCGTACGGCAGACTGGGGCGCGAGGAACGAGGCGAAGGATGGGTATGCCGATCACACCTGCCACCGCGACGCACAGCTCGTCGAACGGCACCGCGGAAGCGATCCTGCTGGAACTGGTCGACGAGGACGGCGTGACGATCGGCACCGCGGAGAAGCTCGCCGCCCATCAGCCCCCGGGACAGCTGCACCGCGCGTTCTCGGTGTTCCTGTTCGACGACTACAGCCGGCTGCTGCTCCAGCAGCGGGCGCTGGGCAAGTACCACTCCCCCGGCGTGTGGTCCAACACCTGCTGCGGCCACCCGTACCCGGGCGAGGCGCCGTTCGCGGCGGCGGCCCGGCGAACGTACGAGGAGCTCGGGGTCTCCCCGGCGCTGCTCGCCGAGGCGGGCACCGTCCGCTACAACCACCCGGACCCGCACTCGGGCCTGGTGGAGCAGGAGTACAACCACCTCTTCGTCGGCCTGGTGCAGGCGCCGCTCCGGCCGGATCCGGAGGAGGTGCACGCGACGGCCTTCGTCACCCCCGACGAGCTGGCGGAGCGGCACGCCAAGGACACCTTCTCGTCCTGGTTCATGACGGTGCTGGACGCGGCCCGCCCCGCGATCAGGGAGCTGACCGGCCCGTCCGCGGGTTGGTGACCCTCACAGCAGCCGGGCGTGGTCGAGCGGCAGGGCGGCCCAGATCACCTTGCCGCCGCTCGCCGTGTGCTCGACGTCGCACACCCCACCCGCCTCCTGGGTGACCTCCCGTACCAGGAGCAGGCCCCGGCCGCCCGTCCGGCCGTGGTCGGCCTCGAGGGCGGTCGGGCGGTAGGGGTGGTTGTCCTCCACGGACACCCGCACCCACTCGGCGCCGACGGCGACCTCCACGGCGAGCATCGGCGACAGCAGCGCCGCGTGCCGGACGGCGTTCGTGACCAGCTCCGAGACGATCAGCAGCAGGCCCTGGACCAGCTCGTCCGAGACCGGGACCCGCTGGCGGATCAGCAGGTCCCGTACCGCGTGCCGGGCCTGCGGGACCGAGGCGTCGACGGCGGGAGCGGTGAACCGCCACACGCCCTCGAACGGCAGCGGCTCGCGCGTCCTCGGTTCGACCGGTGCATCCGCGCCGCCTTCTGGGCGTGGGGCGGGCCCGCGCCCGTGGTTCTCCATCGTCCGGTCGCCACCCTTGTGCTCGATTGTCACCACACGTCGAGTGTTGGTAACGAGCCGCTCCACGCCGGAGACCTGAACACAAGTCAGCTGTTATCGAACACTTCTGATCGTTGGCGTATGACACGGTCAGTTGTGGGACTGCTCCTGTCCCACTCATGCAGGCTTTGCGAACTCTTCGGGTTGTACGGGTTTGCAGTGCCCGGAACACAGCAGCTGAGGTACCTGCGGCTAGCATCCCGCGCATGGAGCCCCAGCTGTCGCACCGGGTCGCCGACTCGGTGGCCACCGTCGTGATCGATCATCCCGCCAAGCGCAACGCCATGACGGCCGCGATGTGGCGGGCGCTGCCGCCGCTGCTCGACGCCCTGGCCGCCGATCCGGACGTACGCGCCCTGGTGCTGACGGGTGCGGGGGGCACGTTCTGCGCGGGGGCCGACATCTCCACGCTCCGGGGCTCGCCGGAGGAGGCGCAGGCGCTGGCCGTGCAGGCCGAGGAGGCGCTCGCCGCGTTTCCGAAGCCGACGCTGGCGGCGATCCGCGGGCACTGTGTGGGCGGCGGGGCACAGCTCGCGGCGGCCTGCGATCTGCGGTTCGCGGAGGAGGGCACGCTGTTCGGGGTGACACCGGCGAAGCTGGGGATCGTGTATCCGGCCTCCGCCACCCGGCGGTTGGTGGCGCTGGTCGGTCCGGCCACCGCCAAGTATCTGCTGTTCTCGGGCGAGTTGATCGGCACCGAGCGGGCGCTGCGCACGGGACTGGTCGACGAGGTGCTGCCCGAGGGTGAACTCGACAAGCGCGTGGCCGAGTTCACCCGAATACTGGTGTCCCGCTCGCAGCTGACGCAGGCCGCGGCGAAGGAGTTCGCCGACGGACGCACCGACCGGGACGCCCACTGGGCGGACCGGGCGCGCGGCAACACCGACACCGCGGAGGGCGTCACCGCGTTCCTGGAGCGTCGGCAGCCGCGCTTCACGTGGAGCGTGTCCACGTCGGGATGAAGCGGCTCCGCCCGGCCCGGCACGCGCGCGTGCCGGGTGCATGGTCGACGACGGGTGCGGTACCCGGACGTCACCTGGTCCTGGTGAGCGTTGCGAGGACGAAAGGAGATTCCCGTGTTCCGCGCTCTCGCTGATGTCCTGCGGCAGATCGGCGGTGCCGTCGCCACCGTCGTGACGCTGCCGTTCCGGGCGCTGGCCCGCCTGCTCGGCGGAGTCTCGGGGTCCGGCCGGCGCGGCGCGCGGCACGTCTGACGGCCGCCGCCCCGCCGCATTTCCGCCCTGGTCCCCCGCTGTCGGTGTCACCTGCCACAATTACCGCGCAACCCGAAGTGGAGAAGGCGGTACGGGATCGTGACGACACCCCTCGTAGGGTCCATCGAAGGCAGGATCGCCGAGGAGCTCGGCGTACGGGAGCGGCAGGTCAAGGCTGCCGTGGAGCTGCTCGACGGCGGTTCGACGGTGCCCTTCATCGCCCGCTACCGCAAGGAAGCGACCGAGATGCTCGACGACGCGCAGCTGCGCACGATCGAGGAGCGGCTGCGCTATCTGCGGGAGCTGGAGGAGCGGCGGACGGCGATCCTGGAGTCGGTGCGCGAGCAAGGCAAGCTCACCGAGGAGCTCGAGGCGCAGATCCGGGGCGCCGAGACGAAGGCGCGCCTGGAGGACATCTATCTGCCGTACAAGCCGAAGCGGCGTACGAAGGCCCAGATCGCCCGCGAGGCCGGTCTGGAGCCGCTGGCCGAGGGACTGCTCGGCGATCCGGCCGTCGAGCCCCTCGCGGCCGCCGCCGCGTTCGTGGACGCCGACAAGGGCGTGGCCGATCCGCAGGCCGCGCTCGACGGCGCCCGCGCCATCCTCACCGAGCGGTTCTCTGAGGACGCCGACCTGATCGGCGAGCTGCGCGAGCGGATGTGGGTGCGCGGGCGGCTGGCCGCCAAGGTGCGGGAGGGCAAGGAGGAGGCGGGCGCGAAGTTCGCGGACTACTTCGACTTCGCCGAGCCGTTCACCGACCTGCCCTCCCACCGGATCCTGGCCATGCTGCGCGGCGAGAAGGAGGAGGTCCTGGACCTCGTCCTGGAGCCGGAGGAGCCCACCGAGGGGCCTTCGTCGTACGAGGGCATCGTCGCGCACCGGTTCGGCATCGCCGAACGCGGGCGCCCCGCCGACAAGTGGCTGCTGGACACGGTCCGCTGGGCCTGGCGGACCCGCATCCTCGTCCACCTCGGCATCGACCTGCGGCTGCGGCTGCGTACCGCGGCCGAGGACGAGGCGGTGGGCGTGTTCGCGGCGAACCTGCGGGACCTGCTCCTCGCCGCCCCGGCGGGCACGCGCGCGACGCTGGGCCTGGACCCGGGATTCCGTACGGGTGTGAAGGTGGCCGTGGTGGACGCCACGGGCAAGGTCGTCGCCACGGACGTGATCTATCCGCACGTCCCGGCCAACAAGTGGGACGAGGCCATTGCCAAGCTGGCCCGGCTCGCCAAGGAGCACGCGGTCGAGCTGGTCGCGATCGGCAACGGCACGGCGTCGCGCGAGACGGACAAGCTCGCCGGTGAACTGATCAGCAAGCACCCGGAGTTGAAGCTCACCAAGGTGATGGTGTCCGAGGCGGGCGCCTCGGTGTACTCGGCGTCGGCGTTCGCCTCGCAGGAGCTGCCCGAGCTGGACGTGTCGCTGCGTGGTGCGGTGTCGATCGCGCGCCGCCTCCAGGACCCGCTCGCCGAGCTGGTGAAGATCGACCCGAAGTCGATCGGTGTGGGCCAGTACCAGCACGACCTGTCCGAGGTGAAGCTGTCGCGTTCGCTGGACGCGGTGGTGGAGGACTGTGTGAACGGCGTCGGCGTCGATGTGAACACCGCGTCCGCACCGCTGCTCGCGCGCGTCTCCGGCATCTCCTCCGGGCTCGCCGAGAACATCGTGGCGCACCGCGACGCCAACGGCCCGTTCAAGTCCCGTTCGGAGCTGAAGGGCGTGGCCCGGCTGGGGCCGAAGGCGTACGAGCAGTGCGCGGGCTTCCTGCGCATCCGCGGCAGGGACGACCCGCTGGACGCGTCCAGCGTGCACCCGGAGGCGTACCCGGTCGTCCGGCGCATGGTGAAGACCTCCGGCCAGGAGGTGGCTTCGCTGATCGGCAACACGGGCGTGCTGCGCTCGCTGAGGCCGCAGGACTTCGTGGACGACACGTTCGGTCTGCCGACCGTGAGCGACATCCTCAAGGAACTGGAGAAGCCGGGGCGCGACCCGCGGCCCGCCTTCAAGACGGCCACCTTCAAGGAGGGCGTCGAGAAGATCTCCGACCTGCAGGCGGGCATGGTCCTGGAGGGTGTCGTGACCAACGTGGCCGCGTTCGGCGCGTTCGTCGACGTCGGCGTGCACCAGGACGGTCTGGTGCATGTCTCCGCGATGTCGAAGACGTTCGTCAAGGACCCGCGCGACGTCGTCAAGCCGGGTGACATCGTCAAGGTGAAGGTGCTCGACGTCGACATTCCGCGCAAGCGGATCTCGCTGACGCTGCGGCTGGACGACGAGGCGGCCCCGCAGGGTCAGCCGTCCGGTGAGCGCCGACAGCAGCGGGGCGGCGGGCGTCCGCCGCAGCAGCGACAGGGCGGCCGTGGGGGCGGGGCCGGCGGCGGCCGCCAGGCGCCGGCCCCGGCGAACAGCGCGATGGCCGACGCCCTACGCCGGGCGGGGCTGCTCGACCCGAAGAAGGGCCGGGGCTGAAACGCGCGGGCCCGGACCCCTGTGCCGTAGGGGGTCCAGGCCAGTCCCGGCCCCTCGTGCCGTAGGGGCCGGGCCCGCATCCCACGCCGTACGGGGCCAGGCGCACGCCCCGCGCCGTACGGGTCCAGGCGCACGCCCCGCGCCGTACAAGTCCATGCCCGCGCCCCGCGCCGTACGGGTCCAGGCGCACGCCCCGCGCCGTACAAGTCCATGCCCGCGCCCCGCGCCATACGGGTCCAGGCCCACGCCCGCCCCTCGCACCGTACGAGTCCAGGCCCACCGCTCGCGCCGTATCGGTCCGGGGCCGCCCGCGTCGTACGGGCTCCGGGGCTCATCTGCCCGTACGGTGGCGGTATGACCACTTCGCGTGCACTCACCTGGGACGTCACCGCGAGCCGCGGCTATGAGACTGCGTGGGTCGAGTTCGAGGGCGGGGTCCTGCGGGCCCGTGGCCGGGCGGTGGGGACGGCTCCGGAGGCGTACTGGATCTCGTACGAGCTCGAAACCGGTGACCGCTACGTGACGCGGCGGCTGCGGGTGATCGCCGAGACCGCGGAGCACACGCATGCCCTTGATCTGCGGCACGACGGGCGGGGCGGGTGGACGGCCGACGGGGAGCCGGTGCCGGAGGTCGGCGGGGCGCTCGACTGCGATCTGGGGCTGTGTCCGCTGACCAACACGATGCCGGTGTTGCGGCACGACCTGCACCGGACGGCCGGGGAACGGGAGTTCCTGATGGCCTGGGTGTCGGTGCCGGACCTGACCGTGCTGCCGTCGCGGCAGACGTACACGCATCTCGCGCGCACCGACGGCGGCGGGCGGGTGGGATTCGCCTCGGACGGCTTCCGCAGCGAGGTGGAGTTCGACGCGGACGGCTGTGTCGTCGACTACCGCGGGCTGGCGACGCGGCTGACGCCCCGTTAGCGCTCGGTCACCTTGCCGTCGGCGACCTCCAGACGGCGCGTCACATGGACCGCGTCCAGCATGCGACGGTCATGGGTGACCAGGAGCAGGGTGCCGGTGTAGGCGTCCAGGGCGGACTCCAGCTGCTCGATGGCGGGCAGGTCGAGGTGGTTGGTCGGCTCGTCGAGGACGAGGAGGTTGACGCCTCTGCCCTGGAGGAGGGCGAGGGCGGCGCGGGTGCGTTCGCCCGGGGAGAGCGTCGCGGCGGGGCGCAGGACGTGGTCCGACTTCAGCCCGAACTTGGCCAGCAGTGTGCGTACTTCGACCGGTTCGGTGTCCGGGACCGCCGCGCGGAACGCGTCCAGCAGCGCCTCGGGGCCGTGGAACAGCTTGCGGGCCTGGTCGACCTCACCGACCAGGACGCCGGAGCCGAGGGCGGCCTGCCCGGCGTCCAGGGGGACACGGCCGAGCAGGGCACCGAGGAGGGTGGACTTGCCGGCGCCGTTGGCACCGGTTACCGCGATCCGGTCCGCCCAGTCGATCTGCACGGAGACCGGGCCGAGGACGAAGCCGCCGCGCCGCACCTCGGCGTCGCGCAGGGTCGCCACGACCGCGCCGGACCGGGGCGCGGCGGCGATCTCCATCCGCAGCTCCCACTCCTTGCGCGGCTCGTCGACGACCTCGAGCCGTTCGATCATGCGCTGGGTCTGCCGGGCCTTCGCGGCCTGCTTCTCGCTGGCCTCGCTGCGGAACTTGCGGCCGATCTTGTCGTTGTCGTTGCCCGCCTTGCGCCGGGCGTTCTTCACGCCCTTGTCCATCCAGGCGCGCTGCATCTGCGCGCGGTCCTGGAGGGCGGCCTTCTTGTCGGCGAACTCCTCGTACTCCTCGCGGGCGTGCCGGCGGGCCACCTCGCGTTCCTCGAGGTAGGCCGCGTAGCCGCCGCCGTAGAGGTTGATCTGCCGCTGGGCGAGGTCGAGTTCGAGGACCTTGGTGACCGTGCGGGTGAGGAACTCCCGGTCGTGGCTGACGACGACCGTGCCGGCGCGCAGGCCGCTCACAAAGCGTTCGAGGCGCTCCAGGCCGTCCAGGTCGAGGTCGTTGGTCGGCTCGTCGAGCAGGAAGACGTCGTAGCGGGAGAGCAGCAGGGAGGCGAGTCCCGCGCGGGCGGCCTGGCCGCCGGACAGGGAGGTCATCGGCTGGTCGAGGCCCACGGCGAGGCCGAGCGAGTCGGCGACCTCCTCGGCCCGCTCGTCCAGGTCGGCGCCGCCGAGGCCGAGCCAGCGCTCCAGGCTCGTCGCGTAGGCGTCGTCGGCGCCGGGAGCCCCGTCGACCAGCGCCTGGGTGGCCTCGTCCATGGCCCGCTGGGCCTCGGCGACACCGGTGCGGCGGGCGAGGAACTCGCGCACCGACTCGCCCGCCCGGCGCTCCGGCTCCTGCGGCAGATGCCCGACCGTCGCGGTCGGCGGGGACAGCCGCAGCTCGCCCTGTTCGGGCGTGTCGAGCCCGGCGAGCAGGCGCAGCAGCGTGGACTTGCCCGCGCCGTTGGCGCCGACGAGCCCGATCACATCGCCGGGCGCGACGACGAGGTCGAGGCCCGTGAAGAGCGCGCGGTCGCCGTGACCGGCGGTGAGGTTCTTGGCGACGAGGGTGGCAGTCATCAGACCGTCGATCCTAACGGCCACCCGGCGGCGCCGGCGCCCCGGTTTTCAGTGGGCCATCGCCTCCACCAGCACGCTTCCCGCCGTCCTCGCCACCACGAAGGACTCCCCCTTGAAGGCCTTCGCGTCCAGGGGAATGCGGTGCCGGCCGGCTTCGAGGAGGCCGTCGAAGAGCTCATGGGTGTGGGCGCGGGCGAGCCGGTCGAGGCGGTACGCAGTGAGGCGGACCCGGCAGGCGGAGGTGATCTCGACACCCGCCTCGCCGTCGGCGGCGACCAGACGGGTGAGGCGGCGCTGCTCCACCGGGCTGCGGTCGAGGACGTGTTCGATCTGGGCGACGAGGAGCGGGACGATGGGGGCGAGTCCGTCGACGTAGGCCACGTCGACTCCGGCGCGTTCGAAGGCCCGGCGCACGGCGACGCGCTCCTCCTCGCCGACCCCGCGGCCGAAGACGACGGCGCCGTAGCCGCGCAGTTCGTCGGCGGGGACGTCGTCGGCGTCGCGGGTGATGTCGGCGCCGATGCCGATGGTGCGCAGGGCGGCGGCGAGCTTGGCGAGCAGGGCGACGCGGGCGCCGATCAGCAGGACGCGGCGGCGGCTGCCGTCACCGTCGCCGTTCAGCAGGGAGTTCAGCGCCGCCCGGTACTCCTCGCCCTGGAAGCGGAACGGGCCGATGCCGTGGTAGCCGTTGAGCTCCAGGTCGACCTGCTCCTCCGTCTGCCAGGCGAAGTCCCGCCACACGTAGTCGTCGTCGGCTCTGTCGATGACCGCGGTGACCGCCCCGCACGCGAGGTCGGCGCATTCGGGGCAGCCGTAGATGACATACCGCCCACCGGGCAAGGGCGCCTCCGCCTCGAGGAGCAGGCTGCGCACCTGGGCGGTGAAGATCGCGGGCGGGACGTCGGAGGCAAGCGGGGAGACGGCGTCCAGGTCGGACAGCTGGAACAGCAGGGGGCGTCCGTCGACGATGAAGTCCACGAAGTCCCGGTGGACCTGGTAGCCACCGTCTGCGAGAACTTCACCGGCACGCATCGCCGGTGCCAGGCCGAAGGTCGCGTACGCGGCAGACATGCTGTGAGTATCCCCAGAGTGAGGCCGCTCTGAGCGCGGCATGACACATTCCGCTACCGTCCCCGCGTGGACAGTGACGTGAAGGGCGATGTGATCGTCGTTGGCGGGGGTGTCATCGGGCTGACGACAGCGGTGCTGCTCGCCGAGCGCGGCCGACGGGTACGGGTGTGGACGCGGGAGCCCGTCGAGCGGACCACCTCGGCGGTTGCGGGCGCGCTGTGGTGGCCCTACCGCATCGAGCCGGAGGCGTCGGCGCGCAGGTGGGCCCTGCACTCGCTGGACGTCTACGAGGAGTTGGCGGAGCATCCCGAGGTCACCGGCGTACGCATGGTCGAAGGGGTACTGGGCGAGACAGACCTGGACGAGACGGACAGCTGGGCGGCGGCGCGGCTGCCCGGGCTCCGGGCGGCGACGGCCGCGGAGTACGCCGGGACGGGACTGTGGGCGCGACTGCCGCTGATCGACATGTCGACTCATCTGCCGTGGCTGCGGGAGCGGTTGGTGAAGGCGGGCGGGGCGGTCGAGGAGCGCGCGGTGTCGGCGTTCGCCGAGGCCGAGGCGCCGGTCGTGGTCAACTGCACGGGCCTGGGGGCGCGTGAGCTGGTGCCGGACGAGTCCGTACGGCCGCTGCGCGGGCAGTTGGTCGTCGTGGAGAACCCGGGCATCAGCACGTGGCTCGTCTCCAAGGACGCGTCCGGGGAGATGGCGTACTTGTTCCCGCAGCCGGGACGGCTGGTGCTGGGCGGGACGGCGGAGCAGGACGTGTGGTCGCTGCGGCCGGATCCGGCGGTGGCCGAGGCGATCGTACGGCGGTGCGCGGCCCTGCGGCCGGAGATCGCCGGGGCGCGGATCCTGGAGCACCGGGTGGGGCTGCGGCCGGTGCGGGACGCGGTGCGGCTGGAACGCGAACTGCTGCCGGACGGGCGGGTGCTGGTGCACAACTACGGCCACGGGGGTGCGGGTGTGACCGTGGCGTGGGGGTGCGCGCAGGAGGCGGCCGGGCTGGCGTGTCCGGCCGCCTCCGGGTGAGTCAGCCGGCGGTGCGGGGGCCCGGTACGCGCTGGACGGTGCTCGGTGCCTCGACACCGGCGAGCGGCTCGGAGGCGGGCGTGCCGGTCGCGGTGCCCGAGGTGGCATGGGCGAACGCGGCTGTGCCGCCGACCAGCGGGACGCGGGCGGAGGTGCGGGACAGGTCCAGCGTCAGGGTCGGCGTGTCGGCCGGCGGGTCGATGAGGTCCCGGTCGGTGCCCGCGACGATCAGTGCCAGCCGGTGTCCGGCCGGGACGACGTGGTCGGTCGCCGCCAGGTCGAGGGTGATGGTGTACGGCTTGCCCGGGGTGAGCGGGACCCCCTTCAGGTCGGAGGCGTGGTTGCCGAGGTCGGCCCAGCCGCGGCTGACGATCGTGTAGTCGACGTCGGCCGTCTTCGCCCGGGTCTCCTTGAAGCAGGCGCTGTCGCCCGAGGTGCTCGCGCCCCAGCAGGTGCGGTCGGGGAGCGTGGTGATGCCCTCGGCGGCGTCGGCGTAGTCGCGGATGGTGTCGGGGCCGAGGTCCACGAGGACGGCGGACAGGTGTGCCGTGGACGTGGTGGGCGTCGCGGTGACGGTCACCTCTGAGGAGCCGGACAGGCGCAGGTCGCGGGTGAGCGGCCCGGTCGTGAAGCCGGCCTTGTCGGGTGTGGGGCTGTCGATGGCGGCGGCCCAGTCGGTCTCGCTGTGCTGAGGGTCGTCGGTGAAGCTCTCGGTGCCCTTGCCGGTGCGCAGACCGAGGGTGCCGACGCCCGGCTGGGTGCCCTTGGCGGGCTTCAGACGGACGGTGTCGGTACCGCGCGGCGGCCAGGCCTTGGCGGTGACCCACTGGTCGGGGTGGCGTTCGATGTCGGCCATGGGCTCGCGGTCGATGCCGTTGTCGTAGCCGAGGAGCTCGTGGTCGAACCAGCGGTGCAGGGTGTCCACCCACTCCGCGCGGCGGAAGTCGAAGGGGTCGACGTGGCCGGTCTGGGAGAGCCAGATCTTGCGCTCGACGCCGTTCTTCGCGAGGGCGTCCCACCACGGGCCGACGTGCTGCATCCGCACGTTGAGGTCCTGCATGCCGTGAATGAGGAAGACGCTCGCCCGGACCTTGCTGGTGGCCCTGACGTAGTCGCGCTCGGTCCACAGCGGTGTCCAGTCACCGGTACGCGGGGCGCCGTCGACGAGTTTCTGCTGGACGGCGGCGCACTTGGCGCGGGCGTCGGGGCTGTTGACGTAGTTCGACAGCCAGTCGGGGCCGGAGTTGTACAGCGGGGCGCCCTTGGTGAAGTAGTAGTCGTACCAGGAGGAGATCGCGCTGATCGGCACGATGGTTTCGAGGCCCTCGACGCCGGTGGCGGCGACACCGTTGGCGATGGTGCCGTCCCAGCTCTTGCCGATCATGCCTGTCCTGCCGTTGGTCCAGGTCGCTTTGGCGCTCACCGTGCCGGTACGCGTGGTGTACGCCTTGGCCCGGCCGTTGAGCCAGTCGACGACGGCCTTCGCGGACTGGATGTCGGAGCGGCCGCCGACATCGACGCAGCCGTCGGAGCGGTTGGTACCGGCGAGGTCGACGCCGACGAAGGCGTACCCGCGCGGCACGAAGTAGTTGTCGTAGAAGAGCGGCATCTGGACGACGTCGCCGTCGGCGTCGTACGTCTTCTTCTGGCTCTCGTTGCCGCGGCCGCAGCAGGAGTAGTACGGGCTGGCGTCCATGATGACGGGCACCTTGCGGCCCTGCTGGGCGGGTTCGCGCGGGCGGACGATGTCGACGGCGACCCGGTCGGTCCTTCCGTCGCCGTCGCCGTCGAGTCCGGTGTCCACCCAGACGGCCTCGCGGACCGCGTCGTCGTACGAGTGAACGGGCCTGCTCTCGCGCGGGGCGCTGTGCGCTGCCGTGGGGGCGAGGAATGTGGCCATCAGGGCGGCGGTGGCCGCCGTCGCGAGCGGTCTCCAGATCGTGAAGCGCGTGCGTTTCGGCATGCGCGGGACGGTACCTGCGTCAACTCCCGTGCAGAAGAGGGAAACCAGCGGGTGGAGTGCGTGTCGGTGGCCGAAAAGCACCCCCGGTGCGGCCAGAGGTATGACGGCCGAATGGCGATCGTGTGACAGCGGTTGCTGTGGACAGGCTCAGGGACACAGGGAATCAATAGGCTCCGAACAGACTTTCCGCCCCTACGACTTGGAGCTTTCGTGCACCGCAGAATCACGGCACCGGGCGCACTCGCGGCCGCCTCCCTGCTGCTGGCGATCCCGGCATCGGCCGCGAGTCACTCCCCCGGCGCTCCGGGCATCGGCGACCCCTACTACCCGGCGTACGGCAACGGCGGTTACGACGTCTCCCACTACGATCTCCGGCTGAAGTACCGGCCCGCCACGGACCGGTTGGAGGGCACGGCGACCCTGCTGGCGCGCACCACACAGGATCTGTCCCGCTTCAATCTGGACTTTCTGCTGGACGTGAGCGAGGTGCGGGTCAACGGCGCCCGGGCGGCGTTCACGACCTCCGGCGAGCACGAGCTGGCGATCACCCCGAAGACCCCGCTGGCCAAGGGGACGGCCGTGACGGTCGTGGTGCGCTACAGCGGGGTGCCTTCGGCGAAGCAGGCGTACGGGTTCACCAGCTGGCTCCGTACGCCGGACGGCGGTGTCGCGGCCGGTCAGCCCGAGGCGGCCTGGTGGTGGTTCCCCAGCAACGACCACCCGCTCGACAAGGCCACCTACGACGTGTCCGTCCAGGTGCCGGACGGCACCCAGGCCATCTCCAACGGCACGCTGCAGTCGAGCAGTTCCCGGGCCGGGTGGACCCGCTACAGCTGGCGGTCCGACAAACCGCAGGCCACTTATCTGGCCACGCTCGCGGTCGGGAGGTTCGACGTCACGACCGGCACCACGGAAAGCGGCATTCCGGTGCTCAGCGCGTACAGCAAGGATCTGGGCGACCACTACGGTGCGGCGCGGGCCAGCGTCGAGCGGACCGGGGAGATCGCCGACTGGCTGACCGGGTACTTCGGGCCGTATCCGTACAACGCGCTCGGCGGGTACGTGCCCAACACCGACACCGGGTACGCGCTGGAGACGCAGACCCGGCCCTTCTACAGCCCGCGGCAGTTCGCCAACGGGTCGAACACGTCCGTGGTCGTGCACGAGCTGGCCCACCAGTGGTACGGGGACCTCGTGTCCGTGGCCGGCTGGAAGGACATCTGGATCAACGAGGGCTTCGCGCGCTATGCGCAGTGGCTGTGGTCCGAACACGAGGGCGAGGGCACGGCGCAGGAGATCGCGGACTACGTGTATGCCTCCCGTCCGGCCGACGACCCGTTCTGGACGGTGCGGCCCGGTGACCCGGGGCCCGAGAACCAGTTCCATCTCGCGGTGTACGACCGGGGCGCGCTGGCGCTCCAGGCGTTGCGGAACGAGATCGGCGACGACGCCTTCTTCACCGTCCTGAAGGGCTGGCCGGCGAAGTACGCGCACGGCAACGCGTCGGTCGCCGACTTCCGGCGGTACGCGGAGCAGGTGTCCGGCAAGCCGCTCGCGGCACTCTTCGACACGTGGCTGTTCGAGCCGTCGAAGCCGGGTGCGCCGGCAGCGCGGGACGCGTCCATCGCGAAAACGCCGGTCACGCCCGAGCAGCCCAGGTCGTGGAAGAAGATCGCGGCCACGAACGACGTGCATGAACACGAGCACGCGCAGTAGCCACGCGGGCGGCTGATCAGTTCTCCGCCTCGGCCACGCGTTTGAGCAGTTCCTCCCGCCCTATCACGTCGGTCTGCGTCGAGGGCACCGTGCAGGCGTGGGCGCCGGCCACCGCTCCGTACAGAGCGCACCGTCGGGGCAGTTCGCCGCTGAGCCGGCCGAAGAGGAACGCGGCCGCGAAGGCGTCGCCCGCGCCGTTGGAGTCCACCACCGGCGTGGGCGGCGGCACCGCCGGTATCCGGGTGAGCTCGCCGTCGGCCAGGAGGTGGGCTCCCTCGGCGCCCACCGTGGCGACGACCACCTCGGCCCGGCCCCGATCGGCGATACGGCGCATGGTCCGCTCGGGGTCGGTGAGGGCGGCGGCGGAGAGGAAGACGACGTCCGCGGCGAGGGCGAACGGCTCGTGGTACGGGTTCTCGCCGTCCCAGTCGTGCAGGTCCGTCGAGAGGGGCACGCCGGTCTCGCGCAGCACGGGCAGGGCGTGGGCGCACGGGTGGGTGAGGGAGACGTGGACGTGACGGCTCGCCTCCGCCAGGGCCTGCACGGTCGGCTCGGGCAGCCGGTCGTCGGGGTGCGAGCGGCTGGTGTCGTACAGGGAGAGCCGCCGTCCGTCGGGGCCGACGAGGTTGACCGCGCGTTTGGTGCCGGCGGGCTGCGGTACGGCGGTGAGCGGAATGCCCTTGTCCCGGTGCAGCGCGCGGACCAGCTCGCCCTCGGGGTCGTCGCCGAGCATGTCGAGGTGGTGGGTGCGCAGGCCCAGAGCGCTCAGTCCGACGGCGACGAAGTCCCCGGTCTGCCCGGCCCGGGTACGGATCCCCGAGTCGATCATGTAACTGTCGGCGTACGGCAGGGGCAGCTCCGGTACGTACACGATCGTGTCGACGCCCGCGCCGCCGAGCACGAGCACGTCGGTGTCCTGGCTCAACCCCCGGCCCTCCCCATGGTCGTAAACCGTCACGGCAATGCCCTTGCGCACCAGGCGCTCAGTGATGAGCGGTTCGACGCGGGACTATTCGCCACCGGCCAGGCCGCAGCTTACCCGGGGCCTATCGTCATGCGGTCAGGGATGCGCCCCGAAGGGGCGCGGGGAACTGCGCGACCAGCCACGCACGTCCCGCAGACTCCCACTGCCCGGAGGGCCTACGGCGAGAGGAACCCGCCCTACCCGCGGAGCGGCATGCCAGCGGCGGGATATGGCCAGGACGAAACCCTTGCCCCAGCCGCCGATGTCGTTGCAGACATGGGCGATCAGCTTGACGCCCTTCACCGACGGCGCGGTGGCGTCACCCCGGACATACGTGATCCCCGACAAGATCTCCGACATGACGCCACCGTAGGCCATGCCACTGACAGTGGCCCTGACCTGCCGCTTCGTAGGCCGCTGCCTACTTCGTGAGCTGCGACAGCTCCTCATCCGCGGCACGCGCAGCCTTGCGGCGGATTGCGAACCAGCCGGCGACCAGCATGGCCGCGATGACGGGGATGAGCAGCAGGGTCTTGCGGCCGACCTCCGGGTCGTTCCACATCATGCCGAGGCAGGCCAGCAGGAAGGCGATCGTGGTGATCTCGGTGACGGGGCTGCCGGGCAGCCGGAAGTGCGGCCGGGTGACCAGGCCCTCCCTGGCGCGGCGGACGAAGATCAGGTGGCAGACCATGATGATCACCCAGGTGCTGATGATGCCGAGGGAGGCGACGTTCAGCACGATCTCGAAGGCCTGGCTCGGCATGAGGTAGTTCAGGCCGACGCCGAGGACGCAGACCGCGCAGGTGAGCAGGATGCCGCCGTAGGGGACCTGGCTGCGGTTCATGCGGGCCGTGAACTTCGGGGCCGAGCCCGCCATCGCCATGGAGCGCAGGATGCGGCCGGTGGAGTACAGGCCGGAGTTCAGCGAGGACATGGCGGCCGTGAGGACGACCAGGTTCATCACGTCGCCCGCGGCCGGGACGCCGATCTTGGACAGGACGGTGACGAAGGGGCTCTCGTCGGCCGAGTAGACCGAGCCGGGGAGCAGCAGGGCCAGCAGGACGACCGAGCCGACGTAGAAGAGGCCGACCCGCCACATGATCGAGTTCACCGCGCGCGGGACGACCTTCTCGGGCTCGGCGGTCTCGCCCGCGGCGACACCGACCAGCTCCAGCGCGGCATACGCGAAGATCACGCCCTGCATGACGAGGACGACCGGCATCAGGCCGTGCGGGAAGACACCGCCGTTGTCCGTGATCACGCTCAGGCCGGGCGTCTGGCCGCCGACCTCGTGCTGGGTGGCCAGCAGGAAGATGCCGACGAACATGAAGCCGACGAGGGTGGCGACCTTGATGATCGCGAACCAGAACTCCATCTCGCCGAAGATCTTCACCGAGATCAGGTTCACCGCCAGGACCACCGCGAGGGCGATCAGTGCCAGCACCCACTGCGGGATGTCGGTGAACATGCTCCAGTAGTGCGTGTAGAGCGCGATCGCGGTGATGTCGGCGATGCCGGTCGTCGACCAGTTCAGGAAGTACATCCAGCCGGCGACGTAGGCGCCCTTCTCGCCGAGGAACTCGCGCGCGTACGACACGAAGGAGCCGGACGAGGGCCGGTACAGGACGAGCTCGCCCAGTGCCCGGACGACGAAGAAGGCGAAGACGCCGCAGACGAGGTAGGCCAGCGCGAGGGCGGGGCCCGCGTTGTGCAGACGGCCGCCGGCGCCCAGGAAGAGTCCGGTGCCGATCGCGCCGCCGATGGCGATCATGTTGACGTGGCGGGCCTTGAGGTCCTTGCTGTAGCCGGCGTCGCCCGCGTCCGCGGGCGTTGTGGTCGCCCCGCTTCCGGCGGCGATCCGGGCCGTGTCCACGGCGTCCTTGCTCACGGTGGTACCACTTCCTGGTGCGCCCGAGCGTCGTGCGCTCAGGTGTCCGTACGTGCCTCGGTCCGCCCCACGCTCGTGACGCGGCACGGACCAAGGCAGCACCTTCCCACACCGGTCGGCGGGGACACGGTGGCCCATGTCACAGAGCGTTACTTCTCACCTGATCCACTGCGGGTGTCCACGGTGATCACTGGTCGTTCACTTCATGGTCACCGATGGATGCGTACGAGGTTTCACAGCACTGGTGAGACAGCGATACTGCTGAACATGACGACCGACGCCGAGGAGCCGACCCTCACCATCGACGAGCTGGCCGCCCGGGCCGGCATCACGGTGCGCACGGTCCGCTTCTACGGCACCAAGGGCCTGCTGCCCCCGCCGGTGATCGGTCCGCGCCGGGTGGGGCACTACGGCGGGGAGCATCTGGCGCGTCTCGCGTTGATCGAGGAGTTGCAGCACCAGGGCATGACGCTGGCGGCCATCGAACGCTATCTCCAGCAGCTGCCGCCGGACCTCACCGCTCATGACCTGGCGATTCACCGGGCCGTGGTGGCCTCCTGGGCGCCGGACGTGGTGGAGACGGTGACGCGTGCGGAGCTGGAGCGGCGGGCGGGGCGGGCGCTGGGCGACGAGGACGTGGAGCGGCTGGCGGCGATGGGCGTGGTGGCGCCGGCCGACGGTATGTACCGCATCGACTCCGGTCTGCTGCGGCTCGCCGTGCAGCTGCTCGATGTGCCGCTGTCCCAGGAGGCGATCCTCGCGGCGCGCACCGCACTCATCGAGCACTCGCGCGCCGCCGCCCACGAGCTGTCGCAGCTGCTGCGCGGCGAGGTGGCGGAGCGTGACGCCGGCGCGGTGAGGTCGCTGTCGGTGCACATGCAGCCGATCGTGG
>NZ_JBQQCE010000168.1:0-19096 GCF_052245645.1 Streptomyces sp. KR55
TGATCGTCGGCCGCTTCGTACCGCCCGCCCTGCGCGCCCGGCTGGCCACCCCGCTGCTCCTGCTGCTGGCGACGCCGTATCTGCTCTTCGCGTTCCGGCCAGGGGTGGTCCTGGCCGCCTTGGCCGTGTGCCTCTCCAATGTCGGGTTCGCCGCGAGCCTGGTCCAGCAGGAGCGCCTGATGTCCCTCACCCCCGACGACATGGCGGGCCACGCCCTCGGGTTGCGTTCCTCGGGGATGCTCACCATGCAGGGCCTGGCCGCGGCGCTCGCGGGTGCGGTGGCCCAACTGACGTCCCCGGCAGCGGGGATGACGGTGATGGCGGCCGCGTCGCTCGCGGTGACGGGGTGCCTGGCGTGGAGCTGGCGGGAGGCCGGGGCGAGGCCGGCATCCGTGGAGGCTTGACGTCGGACGACGGGGGCGCCATCTGGTGGAGCGAAGCCCCGGCCGGCACCTCGGGGCGCCGGCCGGGTCGGAGCGGTGGTCGCGAGGGGGGCCGGTTCCGTTACGGCGTCACCTGATTCCCGCCGAACGTCACGACCAGGCGGCCGTCCGCCGCGTAGGACCAGCGCAGGGCACCGGCGTACGAGGAGCACCGGGAACCGTTCGAACCGGACCAGAACTGGTTCGAGCTGTCGGCGTCACCGACGATCCGGTCGTTCGTCCCACTGCCGCTGCGGCACGAGGTGTTGCTGCGGAACACCGAAGTTCCCGCGTCAAACGAGAAGTTGCGCTCGGTGTTGTCGATGCTGACGTTGTTCGAGACCGTCATCGTGCCGGGGTTCCTGTTGTAGGTGAACCCGTGCTTGCCGTTGTCGTAGGCGATGCTGCGCCGGACGACGTGGTCGACCGGGACGTCCTCGCCGCCGAGCTTGTAGCCGTTGCGGTCGCCGTTCCCGGCCTGGGAGCCGTCGCTGAGGGTGCCGTTCTCGTAGGCGAGGGAGTCCTCGATGGTCACCGCGCCGATGGGGCCCTCGTCGGCGTAGGTGTAGAGGTCCCAGCCGTCGTCGATGTTGTTGTGGGCGACGGCGTAGCGGAAGACGTTCCCGGGGCCGGAGGTGAGCTTTGCGGCGAAGCCGTCGGCGTCCTCGCCGTCGGAGTCGGCGTTGTCGTGCGACTCGGCGCTCAGGATGAGGTTGTTGGACGGCCACTGGTCGCGCGGGGTGGTGGAGGCCATCCGCGAGAGCTGCAGTCCCGTGTCCCGGTTGAAGCGGGTCACCGTGCGCTCGAAGACGTTGCTGCCGCCGACGAAGATCCCGTTGTCACCGGCCCGCTCGACGACGATGCCGGAGACATGCCAGTACGACCCGTTCACGGCGAGCCCGCGGTTGGACGAGGACTCGCTCTGGGCGGAGAAGTTCAGGACCGGGGTCTCACCGGGGTAGGCGGACAGCTTCGTACGGGCGTCGGCGGTGCCGTTGTTGCCGGCCGGGATGGTGATCGTCTGCGAGTGGTTGTACGTCCCGCCGCGCAGGTAGATCGTGCCGCCGGGGGTGATGCGGCTGATCGCCGAGGTGAGCGTGGTGGGGGACGTCTGGGTTCCGGCCGCGCTGTCGGTGCCGTTCGGCGCCACGTACAGCGCGTCGGCGGTCGGCGGCGGGGTGGTGTCGCCGCCCGTCTCGACCTCGAGGTAGTCGATGTTCGGCAGACCGGCGGCGGTGGTCGGGTTGAGCCGTACGGTGTTGCTGCCCGCGTTCAGCGACACGGTCAGGGTCTTGGTGACCCAGGTCGACCAGGCGCCTGTGCCTTCGAACGACGGGGTCTGCACCGTGGACCCGTTGACGACCAGGCCGGCCGGGCGCGCGGTGGTGGTTCCGTTGGCGAAGCGGACCCTCAGCGTCGCGGTGCCCGCGGCGGGCGCGTTCACGGTGAACTGTGCGTGGGCGCCGGCCGCGTTGGTGCCGTTGCAGAACCCGCTGCCCGAGTAGTCGGCCCAGTCGGAGTCGATGGTGCCGGTGCAGACGGACGGTGAGCTCTCGGCCTCGTACCGGGTGGTCGCGGCCTGCGCCATGGTGCCGGAGAGTGCGACGAGCGTGCCGGTCAGCAGGCTGACGCAGGTGAGGGCGGCTCTTCGTTGCATCGTTGTCTCCTGGTTGGTCAGCGGGTGCCGTCAGGTTCATGAACGTGAAACGGGCGTGAGTGAGCTGGACGGCCGAATACTTGATCCGGACGAGGGAAAGCGCTTTCTCGGGACGCTAGAGCTGCCGCCGTGAACGCGTCAATAGACGCGTACTTGATCCTTATTCACAAGCATGAACCTTCGCGGGGCTGCGAGACCGACCCGAGCGGGTGGCCGGACGCGGGCGAAGCGCGACATGCCCTCGGGGCGGATACCCCGAGGGCAACTGCACTGTCGCGGTCAGGAGTTGGTCTCGCCGCGCCGGATCGGCAGGACCCGCTCCTGCCTCCCATTGCCGTCCTGCCAGCGCAGCACGACGGTGAACCGGCGCGCGCCTCGGTGTGCGTCTGCCACCGGGAGCCACGGAATCGGGTAGCGGCCCGACGCGTCAATGCGTTCCAGCGGGAACTCGTCGTCCGGGCAGTCTGCCAGCGTCACCCCGACGCCTTCCCTGTCCTTGACCTCCAGCTCCACGTTCTCCGCGGGCGCGGGCCCGTGGTTCCAGATCACCAGGTGGTAGCCCGCCTGACGCAGCGTGCCGTCAGGAAGCTTGATCTTCGCGAATTCGGAGGTGCGGTGGAAGTACGCCGTCACCCGGGCCGCGAGGATCTCCTTCTTGCGGTTGCGGTGCTGTGTGTATGCGGTGACTGCCGACAGCCCCAGGGCGGAAAGGGCGATGACCGTACTTATCCACTCGCTCAAGAGTCCATGCCCTCTGCCTCCGCGGCTTTCCACTGGTGCTGGAGAGCCGAGGTGAGGATGGTGCTCAGGGTGATCGCGAACCAGCGCTGCGGGACCGACATCGTGGTGTAGCGCGCCATGGGGATCAACGCACCGGCGAGCGCCAGCTGGTACTCCTCCTTGCGGATCGGCCAGTGTCCTTGTCCGCACCCGTCGGCGATCTCCCTGATCCGCCCGGTGACGGTGAGGGCGACGCGCTCGGCGCGAGTGAGTGAGTCCACGTCGTCCAGGGGCAGCAGCAGACCTGCCTCCGGTCGGAAGCAGCCGTCGGCGATCCGGTTGGCGATCCGGGTGGCCGCCTCCTCGTCCCAGGTGAACACCTGGCACAGCACGCTCGCCTCGAGCCGGGCAAGGTCCTTGCACACGTGGCCGTGGTGCGCGCTCTCGAAGTCGATGAGCACGGTCTTGGGCAGATGGCCGCCGGACGTGCACAGGACGTTGTCGAAGTGCAGATCACCATGGGACAGGGCGAGGAGGGTGTCGAAGTCCCGCAGCCCGACCTGGAACGAGTCGATGACCGAGGTCAACGTCCCGCTGCCCACTTCAGCCAGTTCCGCGGCGAACCACAAGGGGTTCACCCACTCGACGTCGTCGCCCGTGTGCGCTATGGCGTCCAGCAGGCCGGGCGCCTTCTCCGCCCACTGGCCGACGGCCTGTTCGTCGATGCCGAGTCGTGCGCCGAGCTCCGACAGCACCCGGTCGTCGGTGATCCGGGACAGTTCGACCGCGGCCCAGCTGTCGGGGAACTGCTTGTCGGAGGTGGGGGTGGGCCGGAAGACCGGGTACTCGGACCGCAGGTCGACCCGGTCACGCCGCACGTGGGCGAGCCACGGACGCATGGTGTTCAGCAGCAACCTGTCCACAACGGTCGTCGCGTCATCGGCTTCGGCCTGCTGGATCCAGGAACTCAGGGTGAGCGGCTTCTCGCCTTCTTCGAAGGCATAGGCGGTCTCGATCGCGCGCAGCGGGTCGCCGTTCTCGCCGAGGTACATCTCCATGGCGTGTGATGCGCACTCACTGGGCCGGTTGCTCTGGTGGAGCCGCTTGGCGTACCGCTTGAAGTTGCCGACCTCGCGCACCACTTTGTCGCGGTAGTCGACCTTGAGCAGGGAGAGCGGACCATAGCGGTTCGTGAGCAGATACGTGGGCATCCGGCGTCCCTTGAACAGGTTGCCGTGGACGGTGATCACGTCGCCGGGCGACAGCCCTTGCGCCACCGCCGCCTGGAGCACGGGCGACGGAATACGCAGCCGGCCCGCGTCGTCGCTGGTGATGACGCTTCCGCGGGAAAGGCCGGCCTCCTCGTGGGACCACGGGTTGGTGGCCACCCGGACCTTGCCGGCCGCGCTCATCAGCTCGTCGACGGCCTGGCGCCAGAAGTTCTTGTCGAGCTCCCTGCGGTCGTCGGCCGAAGCTTCGAAGATGCGGTCCACGAGCCACTGGGCGCGCAGGGCGTCCCACCCGGAGACGGACGCGAGGGCGAAGCAGGCGCCCTTCAGGCTCTCACCGTCGCGCCACTGCCGGAGCAGGATCTCCGGCCACTGCTCACGCTGCGCCCGGTGCAGACCGCGGTGGGTGGCCTGCTCGCTGTAGACGCGCTCGTCGTAGTAACTGTCCTGCGGTCGCGAGGGGTTGGGCCCGGACAGCATGAGATACGTGCCGACGGACGCCAGGAGCCAGCCACGCAGATAGGGGAACCGGCCGAGCACCACCGCGGGTAGGCTGTGCGCGATGCAGACCTGGGCTTCCGTACAGTCGAGCAGCAGGTCGCGGGCCGAGTCCTGGTAGCGCTTCTCGCTGCTGAGGATGGCACCGATGTAGCCCATGAGGTCGATGAGCACCTGAGGGCCGTTGGTGGGGATACCGCCTGGCATCTTCCACACGCGGTAGTTGGTGGTGGCGGAGACCAGCCAGCGGACGCGGCGTTCACCACGCTCCTCCAGCGTCTTCCCGTCGAAGGCGAACCGTCGCATCCGCTGGGCGAGCGACTCCAGGTCCTGCCGTTCCAGTGGCATTCCCTCCGGGAACAGGGCGGCGACCGCTTCGACATCCGCGCGGTATTCGCGCCTCAGGTCCCGCTCGAAGGCACCGAGCTGGCCGCTCACCCCGGAGAAGTAGGTCAGCAGGGCCTCGCTCGCTTCGTCGATCGGCACCCGGCCGGGAGCCCAGCCGCCGGCAAGCCTCTTGATGAGGTCCTGGGCGGTGACAGGGTCCTGGTCGGAGCCGTACTGCCGCGGAGTCTCCCCGCCCCGTCCGGCCCCAGGCTCATGCTCGGTGGGCGCCGACTGTGCGGCCTCTCCCTCACCGAGGATGTCGGTCAGGTCGAGGATCGGCGCGTCCACGGGCTCGGGGAGCGACGTCGTGGTGGACGCTCCGAGCGACTGGAGGTTACGGCGGCTGAAGTACGCGGCCTTGTCGACGTGCTGCGGGGGAGCGCCCGCGTCCGGGTCACCGATGAGGACCTGGTAGGCCACCTGGAAGGCGAGCACGGCCTCTTTGGACTTGCCTTGCTGCACGAGTTCCGTCGCCAGCCCGTTGAGACCGACACCCAGCCAGAACGGGATCTGGTCGGTCTCGGCGCCACGCCGATGATGATCGTACGCGCGGGCCAGATTTGCTGCCGCCTGGACGACACCCGCCGGCGACCTTCGAGGATCGGGGTACGTCCAGCCTTCCGGGTACGGAAATGCCGTCAGCGCCCACGCCACGTATGGAGAAGTGTCCACGTCCCTACCATCCCCCTTCGTCAGATGTGACCTGGATCTCCAGGGCGGATCACGTTATCCACACCCCCTGTGGGCATGGGAGCGAATTGCGTCAACCGGAAGCGGCCAACCCGGGCCACAGTGACCCTGCATGTCACGGTGTCGCTGGGCGGCGCCACCTTCCCGGGGGCGTCCTCAGCTGCGGATTCGAAGGTGCGGTCGCCGTCCGAGAATCATCGAGGGGGCGGATAGCCCCTGGCTCGTTCTCGTCCATGGCCGCAGGCATGGTCTTGCAGGCTGATGCGAGTGGCTGTCGGCCCTGACCGATCCCATGCTCCTGCGTCGGGCTCCGTACGGAGCCGGATCAAGATGCGCCACGTCGGTCTCTGCCACAGGATGGAGGGAGGGGTTGCCCTGGTCAGGACGGCTATCAGAGAGAGGCGCCGAGGTCGATGGACGACCTGATGGACGACCTGGTGGACGGGGACGGCGAGTGCGGACTGCTGCGCCGGATCATCGAAGAGACCCTGGCTCCCGTGGTGATGCTCGACGAGCGGCTTCGCTATCTCTACGTCAACCCTGCATGGGTCCGGGTCAGCGGCGTCCCCGCCGCCGCGTACCTGGGCCGGCCCCTGGGTGAGGTGCTGCCCGACGTCTCCTGGCCCGACGACGTCCTGCTCAAGGTGCTGGAGGACGGGCAGCCCCGGGAGGCAACCTTCACGGGCACCACACGCGTCCCCTCCCACCTCGGTCGCAGGCTGTGGCGTGCGGTCTTCCACCGGCTGAAGACGCGGGACCGAGGCCTTGCCGTATGCGGGATCGGCGTCGAGGTCAGCAACCTGGGCCGATACCTGGACGACCTCGAGAACGCACACCAGCGGCTTGCCCTGCTGGACCTTGCGGCCACCCGGATCGGCACCACACTCGACATCGAGACCACGTGCACCGAGCTGGCCGACTTCCTTGCGCCCTCCATGGCCGATGTCGCCGCGATCGGGATCGTCGAGGACGAGTTCTGCGGTACGCCCGCTCCCGGCATGCTCCGACTGCGCAAGATGGCACTCTCCGCCCCGCAGGAACTGAGATGGCACTTACGTCACCTGGGCGGACCCGATGAGTACCTGGACCTCCCGCGGACTTCGGTCACCCGGCGGTGCATGGACACCGGGCGGCCATGGCTGGGCAATCGGGCCACGGCCGAACTGATCGAGAAGGTGACGGTCGACCCCGAGAGGGCGAGGATCTTCCGCGCGGCCGGGGTCCACTCGGTTCTCGTCGTCCCGATGCCCACAGCAGGACGCTGTGTCGGTGTCGTGATCCTGGGGCGGGCCGGTGCGTCAGCGCCCTTCAGCGAGGACGACGTCGTCACGGCCCAGGGCCTGGCCGGGCGAGCAGCCGTGGCCATCGACAGCGCCCGCAGATACACCCGTGAGCACACCATGGCACTGGAGTTGCAGCGTGCCCTGCTGTCCGAACCAGGCAGCCCCCACGCCGGTGTCGAGGTCGCCACCCGCTATCTGCCCTCCGGCCGCAGCGCCCTCGTCGGCGGTGACTGGTACGACTCGCTCGCCCTGCCCGGCGGCCGCACCCTGCTGGTCATGGGCGACGTGATGGGCCACGGCTTCCAGGCCGCCGTCACCATGAGCCAGTACCGCTCCCTCTTGCGCACCGTCGCCGCCTCCGACATGCCCGTCGACGACATCCTCGGCGAGGTCGACCGCCGGGTCGCGCACATCGGCCTGGACCGTGTCGCCACCTGCCTTCTCGTACTCATGGATCCCCAGGCCGGCACCTGCACCGCAGCCAGCGCCGGGCACCTGCCGCCGCTCGCCGTCCACCCCGGGGGAACCGCCGAGGTGCTGTGGCTCCCGGCCGGCCCACCCCTCGGCGCCGAGCTCGGAGACTACGAGTCCGTCACCGTCCCGACCGAGCCCGGCACGGTCCTTCTGCTGTACACCGACGGGCTGGTGGAGCAGCGCGGTACGGACATCGACGCGCGGCTGCGCGCCCTCACCGATCTGCACCTGCCCACGGAGAGCCCGCTGGAGGCCATGCTCGACACCCTCCTGGCCCGCCTGGCGCACGGCGCCCACGAGGACGACGTCGCGCTGCTCGCTGCCCGCCAACGGCAGAACTGATGGCCAACTCGGCCCCAGCGCACCGCTCTGGGCGAGGGTGTCGCTGACACCGCCGCTCACGTCTGCGGGGCCGTATCGCGGCCGTTCGCGCCGCGGGCACGCCTCCGCGGACCCGCGTACGCGCAGATGTCAGGGAACCTGAACCATCGTCACTTCCGGTAGCCGAGGATGGTCATCATCCCGGATTCGGAGTGGTACTGGTTGTGGCAGTGCAGCATCCACAGGCCCGGGTTGTCGGCGTAGAAGTCGATGACGAGTTTGCGGTGGGGCCGTACGTGGGCGGTGTCCTTGCGGGCTCCGGCCGCGTCGATGCCGGTGAGGGCGAACGTGTGGCCGTGCAGGTGTACGGGGTGCCACATGTCGGTGGCGTTGATGAGGCTCAGGCGGACTCGTTCACCTTCCCGGACCGGGACGCGTTGCTCGATGGAGTAGGGCTTGTGATCGAAGCCCCAGTCGAAGTTCTCCATGCCACCGGTCAGCTTGATGCGCATCTCGCGGTCCGGTTCGCCGTCGCTGAGGGCCACGGACTCGTCCGGCACGAGCCGTCTGGCGGGCACGACCCGGCCCTCGAGCTCGTCCGGATGCGCGGAGGGCCGGGGGAGTTTCCCGCTGCCGGTGCGCAGGACTGCCAGGGCGCGCGCGTTCTTGCCCTCGGCGAGCGCGACCAGCGGGAACACCCCGTCCTTGGCAGTGATCAGCACGTCGTAGCGTTCGGCCATACCGAGCAGCAGCGCGTCCGCCTTCGTGTGCTCGACCGGGTAGCCGTCCGTGTGCGTCACCGTCATCTCGTGATCGCCCAGTGCCACCCGGAAGGCGGTGTCGCCCCCGGCGTTGATGATCCGCAGCCGGATGCGGTCCCCGGGGCGGGCCCGGAAAACCGAGGGAGCCTGCGGAAGGCGGCCGTTGACCAGGTAGTACGGGTAGTCGACGTTGCCTCCCTCGCTCTGCAGAATGCGGCTGTGGGAGTCCCGCAGGATGCGGGAGGGCCCGGCGGACCTCACATCGTGGCCCGAACCGTTGTGTACGTCTCCCTCACCCATGTCCATCGGCTCGCCCTTGCCGTTCCGCAACTGCGCGAGCACGCCGTCCGGGGTGGATCCGGCCACGCCGTCCAGCCAGTCGTCCAGGACGACGACCCACTCCTTGTCGTAGGACAACGGCTCCTTGGGGTCCTCGACGATCATCGGGGCGTACAGGCCGCGGTCGAGCTGCATGCCCGAGTGCGAATGCAGCCAGTACGTGCCGGGGTGCGCCACGGCGAAGCGGTAGGTGAAGTCCGCGCCGGGCTTGATGGAGTACTGGGTCAGGCCCGGTACGCCGTCCATGTCGCAGCGCATCCGGACACCGTGCGAGTGCAGCGTCGTCGCCTCGCGCAGATGGTTGGCGAGCGTGAGATCGAGTACGTCGCCCGCGGTGATCCGGACCTCCTTGCCGGGCAGCGTGTCGCCGTACGCCCATGACCTGACGGTCCGTCCGCCCAGGTCGAGGGACGTCTCGGTGGCAGTGAGCGTGAACCTGCGGACGGGGCCGGACCCGCGCTTCCTCTCGGCGGCGACGACCTCGGGGTCGGACGGGTTGACGTATCCCTTGGGCCCCTTGGGGACGAAGCCGCCGCCGCTGTACCCGCCGCCCGTCCGGCCGGTGGCCCCGGGGTGCGCGCCGGTCCCGGAACAGGCGGTCAGGACTCCCGAGCCGGCCGCCACGATCGAGGCACCGAGCAAGGTGCGCCGCGTATATGTGTGCATGGGTAAATAAGACCTGTCTTGTGGTCTTATACGTGAGAACTGATGCGGCGCGTCTTACGAATCGCGGGCACGGCCCTTGGGGGTGCAGGCTGCCGCCGCGGTGCTGTCGCCCAACAAAGCTCTCCGCCCAAACCCGGTGGGACGAAGCCGACTGGAGGACGGGTGGCGTGTCCCGCGGTCACGGTTCGCCGAGCAGCTTGAGCCCGTACCTGGCGGTGAGTTCGGCGACCCACTCGTCCGAGAACCCGAGACCGTGCTGCTCGCCCAGCTCGGCGCGTCGCTGGAGGAACTCGGCAGGATCGGCCGCCGTCTCGGCGGCCCTCCCCAACTCTTCGAAGAACCCCTCGAAGCCGGCGGGGGAGATGATCTCCAGGATCCTCGCCGGTTCCGGTCCGGCGTTCCAGAAGGTATGCAGGATCCCTCGCGGCTTGATGATGTACGAGCCCGGCCCTGCCGTTGCCTCGTGGTCACCCACCCGGGCGCCGACCCGGCCCTGCAGGACGTAGGTGAACTCGTCCTCGCGGCTGTGCACGTGCGGCGGTATGAGACGGCCCGGCTCGATCGGGTGCTCGAGGATCGAGAACTGGTTGCCGGTGTCCTCACCCCTGATCTTGAAATCGACCCCCAGACCCGCGAGCCAGATCGAATTGCCCTCGTCCGGTTCGACCACGAAGCGGAGAGCCGCCATCACGGCCTCCCAGGTGTCGCTTTCACTACCTTCCGTCATCCTATGCCCGATTTCTGGAAGGTGCTCGGCGGGTCCACCCCATCCCACCGCCCGCCCCGGAGTCCCCGTGATTGCTCTACCGGCGCGCCCCGTCGGAGATCACCCGAGGAGGCGCCGACTGGGTTGTGCCTGGTCAGGCGTAGTACAGTCCCCGGCCCTGGTCACTGGCCCACCCTCCCGTCGATGCACTCGCGCAACAGGTCGGCGTGCCCGCAGTGACGGGCGTACTCCTCGATCCTGTGCACCATCAGCTCCCGAACTGCGATCCCGTCCTTCCCCAGCCGCTCACCCAGATCCGGGTGCTCGGCCAGCGCGGCGTCCATCGCGGCCTGCTCGCGTTCCAGATCGGAGTACGCAGCGTCGACCGCGGCCTGCTCGGCGACAACTCCGTCGAAGTCCGCGTCACGCTCGCCGTACAGCTTCGGCAGCGGATCACCGTCGCTGATCCAGTTGCGCCAGTCCCGTTCCACCTCGGCGAGGTGCCGAATCAGGCCGAGCAGCGACATCGTCGACGGCGGAACCGACCGACGGGCCAGTTGCTCCGCATCCAGGCCCTCGCACTTCATCCGCAGGGTTATGCGGTAGTTCGTCAGGAAGTCCTGCAGCGTTGCAAGCTCGCCGTCCGGACTGACACCTTCGCTGTTGCGGGGGTCGTCGTCCGGGTCGGCCCACATGTCGGGGTAGACGGTGGCCTGGCTCCATCGCGCGGGTTGGTCACTCATGCGTCACATGTTCGTCCGTGAGGGCCCGAGCTCGCTAGTCAGTTTCGGTCCGGGCGAAGGGGTGTGCGCGGTCGTTCCGGCCGGGTACTGCGCCTTCGCCAGCGGATGCTTCCTGTTCTGGCTGGATGACATCGGCCCATACCCGATCGCTCCATGGGTTGCCCTCAATGCCGAGGCGTGCTGCGACGACATCATCGAGGAACTGAGCCTGAGCGACTTTCACCGCTTCGCTGGGCCACCACAGGGAGTCGCACTCGGTGCACAGGAGGAAGGGTGCGCCATCGGCCTTGAAGCGGTACGGCTGGACGTAGTCCTGTTCGCAGCGCGGGCAGACGAGTTGAGTGGACATGACCAGCACGCTACCTGGATCGTGTGCGCCCTTTCCAAGACTGTTGGTGAAGGGGCTGGCTTCGTGTAACGGCGCTTACCTGCGTTCATAGGCGGCTGGCTCGTGGTTGGGACTCGAGGTCCGGTCTTGTACGAACGGCCGTGAACGTAGCCGAATGAGGCGGAGACTGAGACGGACGGAGCACCCGTCCAATTCCCGTGACGGCGAGTTCCGGTCGGCGTTAGCGTGCGGTGGTGATCAGCGATGAGGGGGCACGTCTGGGTGCGGAAGCCGCACGTCGCCTGGCAGAGACCGGACTCTACGAGTTCGAGCCGGGGCTGTCGGACGCGGAGTTCGCGCGCATCGAGCGCGAGTACGGCTTTGAGTTCGCAGATGACCACCGCGCGTTCCTCGCGACCGGCCTTCCGGTGAACGTCCCTCCGGAGGAGGGACAGACCTGGTCCAAGCCTTGGCCCAACTGGCGCAGCGGGGATTCGGACAGGCTGCGCGATCAACTCGGCTGGCCGGTGGAGGGTGTCCTCCTGAGCGTTGAGCACAACGGCTTCTGGTACGAGGGCTGGGGTGAGCGTCCGGCCGACTGCGCGGCGGCACTGGCTACGGTACGGCACCACCTCGTGGAAGCGCCGGTGTTGGTGCCCGTGTATGCCCATCGGTATCTCCCAGCCGGCCGGGGAACCTACGGGCATCCAGTGCTCTCGATGTGGCAGACCGACGTCATCTACTACGGGCTGGACCTGGTCGACTACATGCATCAAGAGTTCGACGAGGAGCGAGGCGCCGTAGACGCGAAGTGGAACCCGAGAGCAACGGTCCCCTTCTGGCAGGACCTCCTCTGACTGTGGGGCTCGTGACAGAGCAACCATCGCGGGCGGTGGAGGCCTTTGGTCACGCCCGCTTGCGCGCATTCTCCGCTTCCCTGCGCACAGGAGCAATCCCGCGCAATCACCGTGCGGTCGCGCCATCACGCGCATTCTGGATCTCCAACCGGCGGACATGGAGGGCGAGATGACGCTCAGGTTCCTTGGCAACACCAGCGACGACGGCGACTGCCCCACCCTGTACGAGATCCCAGAGACCGACGAGATCCTCGTCCAGGGCGACCGTGAGACCGACCCCGAGCACCTCGTGCAACTGCACGACGTGAAGCCCAGCGAGACGTTCGTACGCGTCCCCGCAGCCTCCTCGTCCGATACGCCCCTCGCACCGTCAGCCCGCAGCTGCGCCCGTTCAGCGAGATCTCCCACCTCTTTCGCGAGTTCCGGCACACGGCCTGGCGGCTGGAGACCCGCCACGGCTACGCCTCCGACCGCAACAGCCCCAAGTGGGCCCGCTGGAAGGCCGGCGAGGACATCGCAGCGGAGCCCGCCAACGTCTGGCGGGACAACGTCGCCGAGCAGACCGCGGCTGGCAAGAGGTTCGAACGTGTCCGGATCGTCGACGAGCCCGCCACCGAAGGCCAGCAGTTCCTCCTCGCCAGCGCACCCGGCAACGTCCGCGCGGGCGAGGACATCCGCAACCTCACCCGCGCCGAGGCCGAGCGACTGCGGCTGCCGGACTACGACTTCTGGCTGTTCGACTCGCGTATCGTGGCCCGGTTCGCGTTCGACGACAACGACACCACCCTCGGCGTGTACGTCACCGAGGACCCGGCCGAGGTGCTCGCAGCCTGCCAGGCCCGGGACGCCGCCTGGCACCACGCAGTACGTACCGAAGAGTTCGCCAGGCAGGTAGCTTCCATCGTGTGACCACCGACTTCCAGACCGCACGGGAGGCGCTCGGCGCGCGCCTGCGCGAACTGCGCGTCGAGGCCGGCCTGGAAGGCAAGGACATCGCCGCCGCACTTGGCTGGCAGACGTCGAAGGTGTCCCGGCTCCAGAACGGCAAGCAAACCCCTACTCGCGGAGACCTGACCGCGTGGGCGCGTGCGATCGGTCAACCGGACGTCGAAGCCGAGCTGCACGGGCTGCTCGCCGCGCTGGACATGAAACAGCGCCACCGCTCCTGGCGGCGGCAGCTGGCCGGTGGGCACCGTGGCCGGCAGGAACTGGCGGTCCGCCAGACCGAGGCAACGACGATGATCCGGGGCCTGGAGGTGTCCCGTGTGCCGGGGCTGTTCCAGACCCCGGAGTACGCGCGCCAGATCTTCGACGCCAACGCTGAGTTCCGCGGCATCCCGGCGACCACCGACGCCGCGGTCGAGAAGCGGATGCGCCGCCAGGAAGCCCTGTACGACCCGGAGAAGACGTTCCGGTTTCTCTTGTGTGAGGCGGCCCTCTACCACCGCTCATGCCCGGCGGACGTGATGGCCGAGCAGCTCGATCGCCTGTACAACCTGGTCGGCCAGCGGCGCATCGAGCTGGGCATCCTGCCGTTCGGTGCACAGCTGCGCCGTACGGCCCCGCACGCGTTCTGGATCTACGACCGCCGACTGGTCATCGTCGAGACGATCAGCGAGGAGTTGTGGCTCACGGGGGACGAGGACATAGAGCTGTATGAGCGGGCGTGGGACTGGCTGGCTGACTCCGCCGAGTACGGGGCGCCGGCACGGCGTCTGATCGGCCGGGCAAGGGCGTCTCTGGGCCTCGCCTGAGCAATCGACGCAAGCGCGGAGTGGGCGTGCGCAATCGCGGGCAATCGGCGCCCTTGCGCGCTATCAGGCTGCGTAGCGTGCTGGTCATGCCCGACCCGACAACGCACGACGCCGACCGGTACGAGGCTGGGGACGTGTGGCTCGCCGACTGCTCCGCGCACCCGGGCCTCGTACGCAAAGCATGGGACAGCGAAGAACTTGCGCCCATCGCATCCGGCGAGCACTGGCTCGTCGCCGGGCCCGCCTCGTCAACGCCATGCCAGCAGCCATCCGCATCCCAGAGCAGCAGCGAGGGCCCGTGCTCGCCGACCCGGACCTCGACAAGACGTGGTGGCTCGTGCCCCTCGACGCCGCCGAGGAACTGGCCCACGTCCGGCAGGTCACGCTCCAGCCCGCGGGCTGGACGCTGGGCTGCCCGCCGACGGGCCGGCAGGTGGCCGGCCGGTGGTGGCTCTGGCGTCCTGACGGGTCGGGTCGGCTTACTGATCCCGCTGTACTCGCTGCGGCGTTCGGGCCCGGCGGGTACCGACTTACCGAAGAGGCACTCGGATGAAGGCTACGACGATGGACGAACCGATCACGCTCGGCCTTCCGCTGGAGTGGCCTGAGCCGCCGGCCGACTGCGGGGTGTGCCAGGCGTTGGCCCGTCAGCGGGCGGAGGCTGCCGCCCGGGACGACCAGTCCCGCGTGTCGGACTGCAACGTCGAGATCCGCAATCACCATGGATGAGGCGTGATAGGCGCGGCTGACCTGGGCGATCTGTGCGCAGCCGTCCGTTGACACTGGCGGTCGCTAGCCTGTCCGCGTGATTCATACCGACGATCGGCAGTTCCCTCCTGCGCTCGCCGCCGCGCTGGCGGTGCCGTTCGACTACAACGACGGCAAGGGGGTCGACTTCGAACCTTTCCCGACCTTCCTGTCTGCCGAGGAGACCACAGACTGGTTCCGGGCCTGGACCGGCAACGCGGAGTTGAGCGGTGATGACTTCCGCGTGTTCGGGCAGGACGGAACGGGCGGGTACGCGGCGTTCTGGATGATCCGCCGGCACCGCTCGCTCGTCGAACAGCCAGTGGTTTTCCTAGGTTCCGAGGGGGGAGACGGGTGTTATAGCGCGCGACCTCGGTGCCTTCTTGTGGTTGCTGGCTGGCGGCTTCGGCCCCCGGGAAGCGGCTACCTCGTATGAGCCCGATTGGACCCCGCATCACAACCAGCAATTGAGGGCCGTCGCGGAACGATTTGCAGCCGACCGCCAACTGTCGGCGTCTGACGTCATTGAGCAGGCGACCCGGGAGTTCCCGGACTTCGATGACACCATCATGGAGCTCTGCCGTTGAATCGGCTCGCAGCTCCTTCCGATTGCCCACCGAGCCTCACCGACTGCCTGGCTCAGGCATGGGCCGGCATGGCGAGGCGGAGGTCCCTCGGGGAGCGACGTCGCGGTGGGCGGCGTCCGGGAAGGACGGAGGGTCGTCCGGCGGGTGGTTGTAACCCACTGCCGCCTGGCGGAAGAGGCTTTCCGAGGCATCGAGAGCATCTCCACTCTCATCGCTTACCGCTGGTATTACCTTGCCTCAGTTCACGCCATGCGCAATGCTGCTCAACGCACGCGCAGTAATGGCAGGTACCTGACCAGTGCCTGCTGACCGGCGTTACGTCTACGTAGGGGGACGTATGGAATGCCGTCACGCGCCATCACGATCACCACGACAGCGATCACATCAGCTGCCTCTTCATGCCTGCTCGCGCACTCGGCCGGATCAGGTGTGACTTCGTAGGGTGCGGCCGACAAGGCCGTCCCGAAACACGTATAGCGGAATTCCGGGATCGTTCAGGCGTGATCGCGCGGGTGATCCTTTGCATCAAAAGCCTCGAAGATCTCGCGAGTAAATCCAGCGGTCATCCGGCTGCTGGGCGCTATTGCATCTGCGCCTCCCGCCCTGCCGTTCTCGATCACCTCGCTCGACGGCGGTATGTGCGGGCGGTGCCCTAGCGCGACATCAGATCACTCCATCGCCGGGGGAGGAATTGTCGTGAGACGGTTAAGAACCGCCATACTCGCTGGTGCTGTTGGTGCGGCACTGGCATTCGGGACCTCGGCAGAGGCGACGGCCTCGGACAGCCCGGCTCCTTCTCGTGCCGCTGAAGGCCGCGCGAGTATGGATGGACACGAAGCGGTCGAGGGCACAACGATCATCGAGTGGGGGAAGACGACAGACGGAAAGCGCTACGACTTCACCTACCTCGCCGGCGATCCCCGACCGTCCAACCCGCCCGTCAGTGTGTTGGCGGCGAGCTGCTCCATATACATCTCGGACGTCACGTTTCACGGCGGCGGGTCGAACGCCTAACTTCCAATGGGAGACCTCCCAGGCGTGCAGCGGCTCCTACGGCTGGCAGCAGATCAGGACGCAGATGTGGCGTAGTTCGTGGAGCGGCCCACGCGGCTACACTCCGTGGCACGAAACTCCCAGGACCACCAGGTCCTTCCTCGACTATGGCTGGTCTGCCGACTGCAACGACGGTGGCGGAACATACACCTACTACCCTGTGATGCAGGGTGTCGCCAGTTTCGGTTCAAGCCCGGTGACCCGCGCGGACAACGAGCTGCGCAAGAACTGCGGAACCTATCGACCGTAGGAGGGCCAGTGGCCCAGGGATCCCCTGATCGGTATCCGCCCGAAGGCCGACCGCTCGGTCGCGTGCCTGACGACGCATGGCTGCCGGTCACGTACTCCACCGATACCTCTCGCCTGCGCAGGCTGTGGTGGCGGGTCAGGGCGGCGTTGCGTTGGCCGCAACGAGCCCGGAGGCAGTCGAGGTGAGCGGAGACGGCGGTAGGGCGATGTGCTTGCATGCCCTGCCTGGTTCAACTCACCAGTAGGCCCCAGTGCAGGCGGCTCCCTTCGGTTGGGGCAGATGCACGACGCAGCCGCCCCAACCGAAGGCTTGCGGTGGTGGATCAGGCGTAGTCTCCGCGTGAGCGGCACGCAATCCCTGCAGTCACGGACGTGGCTGTGGGCGCGGCGCCCGAGAGCATCCCCGGCACCTCAGCCGACCCCGATGACCCCGCGGAGGCGGTTGCATAGCAGCGTGTCCCCGTTCTGTCCCCGCGCACAGGCCCCTCGGAGATCACTCCGAGGGGCCTGTTCAATGCTCCGTGCCTGGCCAGGCATGGTGCCCCCGGCAGGGAACCAGACAGATGGGAACAGTGGCGAGCTGCGGTTTTCCGGCGGGCGGGTGACCGTGGAGGCCGTGCTCCCCATCCAAAGACGGTGACTTCGACAGCGAGGGTGACTGGGGCGGTATCCCGGCGGCGCCGGCACGCGCGAGCGGGCGGTCCTGCGGGGTGGTGGTGTCGTCGCGGCATGGCTGGAACTGCGAGCGGGTCAGTCACCGTGGTAGAGGCGAAGCGGATCGATCAACTGGATCCGGGGGTCGTTCTCGGCGAGGCGGCGTAGTTCGTCGGTGAAGCCCGCGCCGCTGTAGCACTGCAGGCGGGTGGTGTCGGTGGCCATGCCGCGCGCGGTGAGGAGGGCGCGGATGCGCTGGAGGCGTTCCAGGTGGCCCATTCCCATGACGTCGTTCCATTTGGCTTCGCCGATGGCGAGCAGCGCCTCGCGGGCGGCGCCGGTCTCGCCGTGGACCGCGACGTCGACTTCGTGGCTGGTCCTCGCGGCGGGGTCGTTGACGGTGCCGCTGGCGACCCGGGAGGGCTGGCCGCCATGGGTTTCGGGGGCCGCGTGCCAGCGGGCCCATTCCCGGCAGACCTGTTCGAAGTGCGGGCCGATGACCTTGCTGCGGAAGGTGGACTGGGCGCGGCGCCATGCCGCCGGGGCACGTCCGGGGCGTTCGAGATCGCCCCAGGCAGGGCGCATGACCGCGTGGTAGAAGGCGACGAGGGGTTCGGCGATGCGGTAGGCGGAGCGGTTGCGGCGGAAGGCGTCGGCTTCGTGGGTGATCATGCCGACGTCCTGGAGGACGCTGAGCGGGTGGGCGAGGTCGGTGGACTTGCGGCCGAGGTAGTCGGCGATGCCGCCGCGGGCGGCGTTTCCGGCGGCGATGGCGGCCAGGACGGAGTGGTAGAGCGCGGTGTCGTGGAGTTCGGGTTCTTCGGCGAGCAGGTAGCGGGCCTCGCGGAAGAGCGGGCGAGCGGGGTTGAGGACGGCGCGGGTGACCCACGCGTCGAAGTCGTCGGGTCCGGCGGGGGTGTCGCCCTGGGTGAACTCGCGGCGGTAGGCGGGGGTGCCGCCGACGATGGCGTTGGTGAGCAGGGCGGTGCGCGGGTCGGTGATCTCCCAGAACTCGGCGGCGAGGCGGAAGTCCAGAGTGGGCACGACGAGTTCGAGGCCGGCACGGCCGCGCAGCGGGGCGTCGCCGGCCAGGAGTCGGCCCATGAAGGACAGGGCGGAGCCGCACAGCAACAGGCGTACGGGGGTGTTTGTGTGCTGGGCGGCGGGGTCGAGGGCGCGCTGGATGATGGAGGGGAGGGAGGGGGAGGCCTTGGCGAGGAAGGGGAACTCGTCGATGACCGCGACGGTTGGGCCGCCCAGCGATGCGATGCGCATCAGCTCGGTGACCGCCTCGTCCCAGTGGGTGAAGCGGAACGGGGTGCTCTGGCCGCGGTAGCGGGCCAGGGCTTCGCCGAACTGGCGCAGGGCGTCGGTCTCGGTGGTCTCGGTGGCGGTGAACATGAAGCCGCCGCTCGCGCGAGTGAGGGCGTCGAGGAGGAAGGTCTTGCCCTGGCGGCGGCGGCCGGAGACCACGCCGAGGGTGGCCCGCGGGCCGGGCAGGCCGGCGAAGCGGGTCAGCTCGGCCCACTCGAAGTCACGGTCGAACATCTCGGCGGGTTTGTCCACGGGTGCACCTCTGCATGGATAGGTGCACTTATTATATCTGGACTTATTCAAGTGTACCGGCTTCGTTCATGGGTGACCGGCGTTTGTCCCAGACGGCGGTGAGCAGGATGACCGGATGGGGCTGGGCGGGGCCGCAGGGTCACCACTCGCCGTCGATCTGCTCGTAGGGGTGCCAGCGTGTGTCGGGTCTGAGGCGGAGCTGGAGACCGGTGCCGTCGACGGTCAGCCGGTTGCGCCAGGCTTGCAGCCGGGGCGCGGCGCCGTCGCCGCCCGCCCGCCGGTCGGACTCGGGCGGGCGGGCGTCACAGTCCCAGGGAGATGGCCAGTCGGGTGAGTTCGGCCGTGCTGTTGATGTTGAGCTTGGCCCGGATGCGGCGGAGGTAGGCGTCGACCGTGTGCTTGGAG
>NZ_JBQQCE010000169.1:0-19036 GCF_052245645.1 Streptomyces sp. KR55
AGCACAGCCAGCGCCTCGCCGCCGGCGACGGCCCGGGACACCTGCATACCGGCGATGTTGATGCCCGCCTCGCCGAGGATGCGGCCGACCGTGCCGACCACGCCGGGACGGTCCTCGTACCGCAGGACGACCATGTGGTCGGCGAGCGCGAGGTCGACGTCGTAGTCGCCGACCGCGACGATCTTCTGCAGGTGCTTCGGCCCGGCGAGCGTGCCGGACACCGACACCTCCTCGCCGTCGCCGAGCGTGCCGCGCACGGTGACGACATTGCGGTGGTCCGGCGACTCCGAGCTGGTGGTCAGCCGCACCTCGACGCCGCGCTCCTGGGCGAACAGCGGGGCGTTGACGTAGGAGACGGTCTCGTCGACGACGTCCTCGAAGACGCCCTTGAGCGCGGACAGCTCCAGCACCTTCACATCGTGCTGGGTGATCTCGCCGTACACCTCGACGTCCAGACGGACGGCGACCTCACCGGCGAGCGCGGTGAAGATCCGGCCGAGGCGCTCGGCAAGCGGCAGGCCCGGCTTGACGTCCTCGGCGATGACACCGCCCTGGACGTTGACCGCGTCCGGGACCAGCTCACCGGCGAGCGCGAGCCGCACCGACCTGGCGACCGCGATACCGGCCTTCTCCTGCGCCTCGTCGGTGGAGGCACCCAGGTGCGGGGTGGCCACGACCTGGTCGAACTCGAACAGCGGCGAGTCCGTGCACGGCTCCTTGGCGTACACGTCGAGACCGGCGCCGGCGACCCGGCCCTCCTTGAGGGCGGAGTACAGCGCCTCCTCGTCGACGATCCCGCCGCGCGCCGCGTTGACGATCCGCACGCTCGGCTTGACCTTGCGCAGCGCCTCCGCGCCGATCAGGCCCAGCGTCTCGGGGGTCTTCGGCAGGTGGACGGTGATGAAGTCGGAGACCTCGAGCAGCTCGTCCAGCGACAGCACCTTGACGCCCATCTGCGCGGCCCGCGCGGGCTGTACGTAGGGGTCGTAGGCGACGACCTTCATGCCGAACGCCGACATGCGCTGGGCGACGAGCGCGCCGATGCGGCCGAGGCCGACGACACCGAGGGTCTTCTCGGCCAGCTCGACGCCGGTGTACTTGCTGCGCTTCCACTCGCCGTTCTTCAGCGCGGCGTTGGCCTGCGGGATGTTGCGGGCGGTGGCGAGGATGAGACCGCAGGCCAGCTCGGCGGCGGTCACGATGTTCGAGGTGGGGGCGTTGACGACCATCACGCCGGCCTTGGTGGCGGCGGAGACGTCCACGTTGTCGAGGCCGACGCCGGCTCGTGCGACGACCTTGAGCTTGTTCGCGGCGGCGATCGCCTCGGCGTCCACCTTGGTGGCCGAGCGGATCAGGATCGCGTCGACCTCGGCGATGGCCGGCAGCAGCTCGGCGCGGTCCGCGCCGTTGCAGTGCCGGATCTCGAAGTCGGGGCCGAGCGCGTCGACGGTCGCGGGCGACAGCTCTTCAGCGATGAGTACGACGGGTTTCGAGCTCACGTGAGTCCTCACAAGTCCAATGCGTGCGGACGGCCGTCCCGACGGCCGCAGGCGGAGGAGGGGCTAGCCGCGTGGAAGACGCACGACGCTGTGGGCCTGACGCGTATGTAGTACGGCAGTGTAGTGCCGTGGCGGAGGTCGTCCTGCGCCTCTCCGGACGGATCACCCGTCCGTGGCTGGACGGGATGGACAACGTCTTCGTACACGACGTTACCCGGGGTTCGCCGAAGGGGCCGGAGCAATCCGCTCCGGCCCCTTCGATCCGAGGCTTACGCCTCCTCGTTGACCCAGCTCATGAGCTTGCGCAGCTCCTTGCCGGTGGTCTCCAGCAGGTGCTCGGAGTCCTGCTGCTTGTACTCGTTGTACTTCTTCAGGCCGCCGTGGTACTCGTCCATCCAGTTCTGGGCGAACGTGCCGTCCTGGATCTCCGAGAGGACCTTCTTCATCTCGGCCTTGGTGGCGTCGGTGATGATGCGCGGGCCGGTGACGTAGTCGCCCCACTCGGCGGTCTCGGAGATCGACCAGCGCATCTTCTCCAGGCCGCCCTCGTACATGAGGTCCACGATCAGCTTCAGCTCGTGCAGGCACTCGAAGTACGCGATCTCCGGCTGGTAGCCCGCCTCGGTCAGCGTCTCGAAACCGGCCTTCACCAGGGCGGCCGTACCACCGCAGAGGACGGCCTGCTCACCGAACAGGTCGGTCTCGGTCTCCTCGGTGAAGGTCGTCTTGATGACGCCGGCGCGGGTGCCGCCGATGCCCTTGGCGTACGACAGGGCCAGCGCGAAGGCGTTGCCGCTCGCGTCCTGCTCGACGGCGGCGATGCAGGGAACGCCGCGGCCCTCCTCGTACTGACGGCGCACCAGGTGGCCCGGGCCCTTCGGGGCCACCATGCAGACGTCGACGCCGGCCGGGGGCTTGATGAAGCCGAAGCGGATGTTGAAGCCATGGCCGAAGAACAGCGCGTCGCCGTCCTTCAGGTTCGGGGCGATGGACTCCTCGTAGACCTGGGCCTGGATCGGGTCCGGCACCAGGATCATGATGACGTCGGCCTCGGCGGCGGCCTCCGCCGGCGTCACCACGCGCAGGCCCTGCTCCTCGGCCTTGGCCTTGGACTTGGAGCCCTCGTGCAGACCGACACGCACGTCGACACCCGAGTCACGCAGCGACAGGGCGTGGGCGTGGCCCTGGCTGCCGTAACCGATGACCGCGACCTTGCGGCCCTGGATGATGGACAGGTCGGCGTCGGCGTCGTAGAACAGCTCGGCCACTTTGGGTTCTCTCCTTGGGGTGCAGATGTTGCGTCCCACCGTATGACGGCGGGGGGAGGGGAAGTTCGGGGGTCTCGGCATACGGGCGGCCGGGTCGTCGTCCGGCCGCCCGATCCGTTCTTATGCCGACCGGTCGAGCGCGCGAAGCGACCGGTCCGTGATCGAACGTGCTCCGCGTCCGATCGCGATCGTGCCGGACTGGACCAGCTCCTTGATGCCGAACGGCTCCAGCATCTTCAGCATGGCCTCCAGCTTGTCGCTGGAACCGGTGGCCTCGATGGTGACGGCCTCCGGGGAGACGTCGACGGTCTTGGCGCGGAACAACTGCACGATCTCGACGATCTGGGAGCGTGTCTCGTTGTCGGCGCGCACCTTCACCAGAACGAGTTCCCGCTGAACGGCCGAACCCGGCTCCAGCTCGACGATCTTCAGCACGTTGACGAGCTTGTTGAGCTGCTTCGTCACCTGCTCCAGCGGCAGGTCCTCGACGTTCACCACGATGGTGATGCGGGAGATGTCGGGGTGCTCGGTGACGCCGACCGCGAGCGAGTCGATGTTGAAGCCGCGGCGGGAGAACAGGGCGGCGATCCGGGCCAGGATGCCCGGCGTGTTCTCCACCAGGACGGAGAGCGTGTGCTTGGACATGGGTCTTGGTCTCTCTCGGCTCAGTCGTCTTCGTTGTCGCCGAAGTCGGGGCGGACGTCCCGGGCGGCCATGATCTCGTCGTTGGAGGTGCCGGCGGCGACCATCGGCCACACCATGGCGTCCTCGTGGACGATGAAGTCGACGACGACGGGGCGGTCGTTGATCGAGTTCGCCTCCTCGATGACCTTGTCGAGGTCGGCCGGGTTCTCGCAGCGGATCGCGTAGCAGCCCATGGCCTCCGACAGCTTGACGAAGTCGGGGACGCGGGTGCCGGCGCTGGGCTGCTTTCCGTCCGCCTCGGGGCCGGAGTGCAGGACGGTGTTGGAGTAGCGCTGGTTGTAGAAGAGGGTCTGCCACTGGCGGACCATCCCGAGGGCGCCGTTGTTGATGATGGCGACCTTGATCGGGATGTTGTTCAGGGCGCAGGTGGTGAGCTCCTGATTGGTCATCTGGAAGCAGCCGTCGCCGTCGATCGCCCAGACGGTCTGCTCCGGCGCGCCGGCCTTGGCGCCCATGGCAGCCGGGACCGCGTAGCCCATCGTCCCGGCGCCGCCGGAGTTGAGCCAGGTCGCGGGCTTCTCGTACTGGATGAAGTGCGCAGCCCACATCTGGTGCTGGCCGACGCCCGCGGCGAAGATCGTGCCCTCGGGCGCGAGCCGGCCGATGCGCTCGATGACCTGCTGCGGGGACAGGGAGCCGTCCTCGGGCTGGTCGTAGCCGAGCGGGTAGGTCTCGCGCCAGCGGTTCAGGTCCTTCCACCAGGCCTCGTAGTCGCCCCGGTGACCCTCGCTGTGCTCCTTCTGCACCGCCTGGATCAGGTCGGCGATGACCTCGCGGGCGTCACCGACGATCGGCACGTCGGCGGCGCGGTTCTTGCCGATCTCGGCCGGGTCGATGTCGGCGTGGACGATCTTGGCGTACGGGGCGAAGCTGTCCAGCTTGCCGGTGACGCGGTCGTCGAAGCGGGCTCCGAGGGCGACGATCAGGTCGGCCTTCTGCAGCGCGGTGACGGCGGTGACCGAACCGTGCATGCCCGGCATTCCCACATGCAGCGGGTGGCTGTCGGGGAATGCGCCGAGCGCCATCAGGGTGGTGGTGACGGGCGCTCCGGTGAGTTCTGCGAGGACCTTCAGCTCGGCGGTGGCGCCGGCCTTGAGGACACCGCCGCCGACGTAGAGGACGGGCCGCCTGGCAGAGGTGATCAGCTTGGCGGCCTCGCGGATCTGCTTGGCGTGCGGCTTGGTGACGGGCCGGTAGCCGGGCAGGTCCATGATGGGCGGCCAGGAGAAGGTGGTCTGCGCCTGGAGGGCGTCCTTGGCGATGTCGACCAGGACCGGGCCCGGGCGGCCGGTGGAGGCGATGTGGAACGCCTGCGCGATCACCCGCGGGATGTCCTCGGCCTTGGTGACCAGGAAGTTGTGCTTGGTGATCGGCATGGTGATGCCGACGATGTCCGCCTCCTGGAAGGCGTCCGTGCCGATCGCCTTGGAGGCGACCTGACCGGTGATCGCGACCAGCGGCACGGAGTCCATGTGGGCGTCGGCGATCGGCGTGACCAGGTTGGTGGCACCCGGGCCCGAGGTCGCCATGCAGACGCCGACCCTGCCGGTGGCCTGCGCATAGCCGGTGGCGGCGTGGCCGGCGCCCTGCTCGTGCCGGACCAGGACGTGGCGGACCCGGGTGGAGTCCATCAGCGGGTCGTACGCCGGAAGGATCGCACCGCCGGGAATGCCGAATACCGTGTCGGCGCCGACCTCCTCGAGAGAGCGGATGAGGGACTGCGCGCCCGTGACGTGCTCGGGGGCGGACTGCTGTCCTCCGGATCGGGGCCGCGGCTGCGGGTGAGGGGCCCCGGTGGCCTGCTCGGTCATCGGCATTCTCTTCTCGATGCTGTGGGTTCTGCAGAGAGGTTTCGCGAAGTTTGTGCGGTGTACGACTGTTGTTCGGCAGGTGCCTGTGCAACAAAAAACCCCTCGTGCCGTAAGGCAAGCGAGGGGAGCGCGCCGGTGTGGTCGCTGGGGATTCCGGAATCGTCCTCCGGTGGTCCCAGCTCAGCCGACGCGCTGTCCAAGTACGAGAATTCGGGTGCGCATGGCACTGACCCTCTCCCCGGCGCACACCCACTGTCAAGTGGGTGGGACGGGAGTCTCATTATGTGAGCGAAGGGTCGTCCCGCCGGAGAAGACGGTGCTCACCCCGCCGGTGGTCACGCCTCCGGCGGACACCCCGCCGGCGGACACTCCTCCGGTGTACACGCCCGCGCCGCCTGCGAAGGCGGGCTCGGCCGGGCCGTGCGGCACCGGGTAGCGGCCGGACGTCAGCGCTCTGCGCAGCCGGTACTCGTCCAGTGGGCCCGAGAAGGCCATGCCCTGTCCGTGCGTACACCCCATCGCGCGCAGGGCGACGACCTGCTCCGGCAGATCCACGCCCTCGGCCACGGACTGCAGCCCGAGATCGCCCGCGATGCGGAGCAGCCCACTGGTGATCTTGTGCAGCCGCGCGGACTCGACGACGCCCTCGACGAGGCCGCGGTCGAGCCGCAGGACGTCGATCGGGAGCCGTCTGAGCGCCGTGATGGCCGGGCAGCCGCTGCCGAAGCCGTCCAGCGCGATCCGGACGCCGACTCGCCGCAGGGCGCCCAGACGCCGCTCCAGGTCGTCCAGGGGCACCCTGGGGTCGATGTCCGACAGCTCGATGATCAGCGCCCCGGACGGCAGCCTGTGCCGGGTCAGCAGTGCCTCGACGGAGCCGAGGGGCATCGACCGGTCCAGCAGCCGGCGCGCGGCCATCCGGACGGCCACGGGCACGGCGTGGCCGCTCGCGCCGCGTTCGGCGGCCCGCTCGACCGCCTCCTGAAGCATCCAGCGGCCCAGCTCGGCCGTCTTGTCGCTGTCCCCGGCGTCCGGGGCGCCCGGGACGCCCGGGGCCACGCGCAGGAACTCCGCGGGTGTGAACAGCACCCCTTGGGACGACCGCCAGCGCGCCTGGGCGGTGACCGAGGTGATCCGGCCGTCCTCCAGACAGACCACGGGCTGGTGCAGCAGCGTGAACTCGCCGTCGTGCAGTGCAGCCCGCAGCCGTGTGGCCAGTTCCGCCTTGCGTACGACGTCCTGCTGCATCTGCGGCTTGTACAGCTCGACGCGGCCCTTGCCGGCCGACTTGGCGCGGTACATCGCGAGGTCGGCGTTGCGCAGCAGCTCGCCCGCGCCGAGGCCCGGCTCGGCGAAGGCGACGCCGATGGAGGCGGCGACCCGGACATCGTTGCCGTCGATGAGGTACGGCTGCGACAGCGTCACCCTGAGGCGGTCGGCGAGCTCCAGGATGTGCCGTTCGCGGGCTGTACGGTCACGGGCGCCGTCGCCGACGATCAGGGCCGCGAACTCGTCGCCGCCCAGCCGGGAGGCGGTGTCGCCCTGCCGGACGGCCTCCTGGAGTCTGCGTGCGGCCTGGACGAGCAGTTCGTCCCCGGCCTGGTGCCCGATCGTGTCGTTGACGGCCTTGAATCCGTCGAGGTCGATGAAGAGCACGGCCGTGCCCCGCAGGGCGGCACCGCGGTCGGTGCTGCGACGGCCGGACAGGGCCTGCTGGACGCGCTGGGTGAACAGGGCGCGGTTGGGCAGGTCGGTCAGCGGATCGTGCTCGGCGTTGTGCTGCAACTGCGCCTGGAGGCGTACTCTTTCGGTCACGTCCCGGCTGTTGAAGATCAGTCCGCCCTGGTGGCGGTTGACGGTCGACTCGACGTTCAGCCAGCCGCCGTCACCGGACCGGAAGCGGCACTCGATGCGCGTAGTGGGTTCATCGAGAGGGCTGGCGGCGAGGAAGCGGCGCACCTCGTGCACCACGCAGCCCAGGTCCTCCGGATGGATGAGTTCGGCCAGTTCGCTGCCCACCAGCTCCTCCGCGGGCCGTCCGTAGACCCCGGCGGCGGCCGGGGAGACGTACCGCAGGACGCCGTTGGGCGCGGCGATCATGATGACGTCGCTGGAGCCCTGCACCAGGGAGCGGAAGTGGTTCTCCTTCTGCACCAGTTCCTGGGTGAGGGTGATGTTGTCGAGCAGCATGATCCCCTGGCGCACCACCAGGGCGAGCACGACCGTGCCGCCGGTGATCAGCACCACGCGGTCGACGCTGCGGCCGTTGAGCACGTTGTAGAGGATTCCCAGCGTGCACACGGCGGCGGCGAGGTACGGGGTGAGGGCCGCCAGGGAGCAGGTGAGGGGCCGGGTGGCCGGATACCGGTCGCGCTCGCCCTGCTGCACGGGCGGGTGCGGGTGGGTGGAGCCGCGCTGTCCGGGCAGGTGCTCGTGCACCACGCGCGCGTGCGGCTCGTCGCCGGGCCGGCCGGGCCGGGGCGCGACCCAGGGTGCGTACGCCAGCAGCAGCGAGCCGGCGAACCAGCCCGCGTCCAGCAGTTGACCCGAGCGGTAGCTGTCGTGGAGCAGCGGTGAGGCGAACAGGGCGTCGCACATCACGGTCAGGGCGAGGGCGCCGATCGCGGTGTTCACCGCGGAGCGGTTGGCCCCGGAGCGCCGGAAGTGCAGCGCGAGCACCATGCTGACCAGGGCGATGTCGAGCAGCGGGTACGCGAGCGACAGCGCGGTGTGCGCCACGCCGGGTCCGCCGCCCCTGGCCGCCTGGGCGAGCGCGAGGCTCCACGACAGGGTGACCAGGCAGCCGCCGATCAGCCAGGCGTCCAGGGCGAGGCAGACCCAGCCCGCCTTCGTCACCGGCCGTTTGGCGAGGACCAGCAGGCCCACGATCGCGGGCGGCGCGAAGCACAGGAAGAACAGGTCGGCGTAGCTGGGACTGGGCACGGGCCGTCCCAGGACGACCTCGTACCACCCCCAGACCAGGTTGCCGAGGGCCGCCATCGTCGAGGAGAGGGCGAACAGCAGCCAGGCGGAGCGGAACCGGACCCGGCGGCTGTGGGCGTAGAGGAAGCACGACACGGCGGCCGCGCCCGCGGCGGCACTCAGCCCGAAGTCCCCCATGATCAGGGCGAGCTGGTGCGAGCCCCAGCCGACCGCGGAACCGACGGCGTAGGCCGCGCACATCAGGGCCAGCAGGAGTTGGGGGAGCATGCTCGACCCGGCGCCCGAGGCAGGCGACCGGGGCAGCAGCGTCCCCTGAGCGGGCTGTCGCCGCAGCGCCTGGTCGAGGACCGTCGTGGGCGGCGAGGGCGCGTTCACCGGGCGCTCCCGGTCCGCTCCGCTCCCGGCGCCCGCGGGTCCCGGTGCGGCGGGAGTGCCGGCTTCCTGCGGCTGCTGTGCCTGGGGTGGTATTGGCTGTGGTGTGCGCCGTGACCGGCGCCATGGCCGCGTCTGGCCGCGGCCGTGCGCCAGGGTCGCCGTCGGCGGCCCCGCCGCGTCGGATCGTTCGTCCATAGGCCGTGCATCGCCCGTCGCCCCCCTCACAGTCTGCAATGTCCATCCCCGGCGCCGAACGGTCTGCGGCGCAGCCCCTGTCCGGACGATACACCAGTCTCGTCACTCAATGACAGGGCTTCTCTACGCTCCGTGACCACCAGCAGGGATGCGGGTACGGACCGCTTCCGGAAGGTTGCGGAGGGTACCCGAACCGGATGTCGCGTCTGTTGCGGCGGGTCCGAGGCGGTCGGTCAGGTTCCGCTCGTGCCCGTCGTAAGGATCACGTTGCGCAGCGGCTCCCGGTTCACGTAGCGGCTCAACTGGTCCACCAGCAGCCGCTTGGCGCGCGGCAGGAACGCGGAGGTGGGGCCGCCGACATGCGGACTGATCAGCACGCCGGGCGCACGCCACAGGGGATGACCGGGCGGCAGCGGTTCGGGATCCGTGACGTCGAGGGCGGCGGTGATGCGGCCGCTGTCCAGTTCCGCGAGCAGCGCCTTGGTGTCGACGACGGGGCCGCGGGCGACATTGACGAGGAGGGCACCGTCCTTCATACGGGCCAGGAACTCGGCGTCGACCAGGCCTCGGGTGGCCTCCGTCAGCGGCGTGGACAGGATGACGACGTCCGCTTCGGGGAGCAGGGCGGGTAGTTGGGTGAGCGGATGCACGGGACCGCGCGCCGTGGTGCGCTCGGAGCGCGCGACGCGCGCCACCCGCGCAAGCTCGAACGGCGCGAGCCGGTCCTCGATCGCCGCGCCGATCGACCCGTATCCGACGATGAGTACGTTCTTGTCGGCGAGCGCCGGCCGGAACCCCCCGAGCCACTCCCCCCGGTCCTGCGCCCGCACGAAGTCCGGGATCCCGCGCAACGAGGCCAGGATCAGCGTGAGCGTGAGCTCCGCGGTGCTCGCCTCGTGCACCCCGCGCGCGTTGCACAACCGCACCCCCGGGCGCAGGTGCTTCAGCCCCGGCTCGACATGATCGATACCGGCGGAGAGCGTCTGCACGACCTCGACGGACGTCATCCCCGGCAGCGGCCGCACGCCGACCTCGCTGGGCTTCATGTAGGGGACGACATAGAAGGCACAGTCGCCGGGATCCGCGGGGAACGTCTCTCCGCCGTCCCAGAAGCGGTAGTTCGGCCCTTCCGGAAGCCCCTCGATCTCCTCCGGCGGGATGGGCAGCCACACGTCAGCAGTCATGGTCACGAGGCTATGTGAGGGGCACCGGGGCGTAGAGGTTAGGTTGGGGTGGCAGGAGAGGGAGGGTTACGGGCAGGTGGAGCGCAGGACGATCGGCGCGGCGGCACTCGCGGTGGGGGCCGTCGGACTCGGGTGCATGCCGATGAGCTGGGCGTACAGCACGTCACGGCAACGGGGCGACGAGTCGCTCAGGGCCGTGCACCGGGCGCTCGATCTGGGCTTGACGCTGCTGGACACGGCCGACATGTACGGCCCGTTCACCAACGAGCTGTTGCTGGGCCGGGTGTTGAAGGAGCGCCGGTCCGATGCCTTCGTGTCGACCAAGGTCGGCCTGCTGGTGGGCGAGCAGCACATCGTGGCCAACGGCCGCCCGGGGTACGTGAAGCGGGCCTGCGATGCGTCCCTGAGACGCCTGCAGACGGACGTCATCGACCTCTACCAGCTGCACCGCGCCGACCCCGAGGTTCCCGTGGAGGAGACCTGGGGCGCGATGGCGGAACTCGTCCAGGCCGGAAAGGTAAGGGCGTTGGGGTTGTGCGCGGTGGGGGCGCGCGGCGGGCGGCGGTCGGGGACGCTGCTGCACGACGCGACGATCCGGCAGTTGCAGCGGGTGCAGCAGGTCTTCCCCGTGAGCGCGGTGGAGGCGGAGCTGTCGGTGTGGTCGCCGGAGGCGCTGGACACGCTGCTGCCGTGGTGCGAGGCGCGCGGCATCGGCTTCCTGGCCGCGATGCCGCTCGGCAACGGCTTCCTGACCGGCACGCTGACGCCCGGCGAGGGCTTCGAGCCCGACGACATGCGCGCCCGCCACCCCCGCTTCACCGCCGAGATGATGGCGGCGAACCAGCCGATAGTGGCCGGCCTGCGCCGGGTGGCGGCCCGGCACGGCGAGCACGTCACGCCGGCCCAGGTGGCGCTGGCGTGGGTGCTGGCGCAGGGCCGGCACGTGGTTGCGGTGCCGGGGACCAAGCGGGAGCGCTGGGTGACGGAGAACGCGGACGCGGACCGGCTGTGCCTGTCGGCCCGGGACCTGACGGAGGTGTCGGGGCTGCCGAGGGCGCAGGGATCGTGGGAATGAGCTGACCTGCGGGTTCCTGATTCGTTGGTTCGGGATCGGGTGATCGGGAACCTGTGGGGCGCGAGCGGTGTATGACAAGTAGAACCTGCCGCGTCGAAGGGACCATGATCGTGCAACGTCGAGCTGTGACGGCCGTACTGGCCGCGGCCGCACTCCTGCTGACGGCCGGCTGCTCCTCCGACGACGAGGGAGGGGGTTCCCCCGGCGGCGGAGGAGACACCACACCGAGCAGTACGGCCGCGCAGTCGCCGCCCTCGGGGCAGGCTGCCGAGGAGACCCCGCCGGCCAAGGGCTCGGTCGAGGTCGTGCGCACGGTGACCGAGGACCTGGACACCCCCTGGGGGCTTGCTGCCCTCCCCGACGGCGACCTCCTCGTCTCCTCCCGCGACGGGGGCACGATCACGCGGGTCGACACCGAGACGGGCCGGAAGACGGAGCTGGGCGAGGTGCCGGGGGTGTCACCGGCCGGCGAGGGCGGCCTGATGGGCCTCGCCCTCTCCCCCGACTACGCCTCGGACCACATGGTCTACGCGTACTTCACCTCGGCCTCGGACAACCGCATCGTCCGCATCCTGTACGACGAGCAGAAGCCCTCCGGCGAACAGCTGGGCGCGCCGGACACGATATTCCGGGGCATCCCCAAGGGCTTCATCCACAACGGCGGCCGGATCGCCTTCGGCCCGGACAAGATGCTGTACGCGGGTACGGGCGAGAGCGGCGAGGAGGGCCTGTCCCAGGACAGGGAATCCCTGGGCGGCAAGATCCTGCGCATGACCCCGGAGGGCGAACCGGCGCCGGGCAACCCGTTCCCGGACTCGCCCGTGTACTCGTACGGCCACCGCAATGTGCAGGGCATCGCCTGGGACGACAAGCAGCGGCTGTTCGCCGCGGAGTTCGGCCAGGACACCTGGGACGAGCTGAACGCGATCAAGCCGGGCGACAACTACGGCTGGCCGGAGGTCGAGGGCACCTCCGACGAGGCCGGGTTCCACAACCCGCTGGCCCAGTGGAGCACGGACGAGGCCTCCCCCAGCGGCATCGCGTATGCCGAGGGTTCCCTGTGGATGGCCGGCCTGGGCGGCCAGCGTCTGTGGCGCATCCCCTTGAACGGCACAGAGGCGTCGGCCGACCCGCAGGCGTTCCTGGAGGGCGAGTACGGCCGGCTGCGCACGGTGGTCTCGGCGGGCGGCAACAAGCTCTGGCTGGTGACCAGCGAGACGGACGGACGGGGGTCCCCCGAGGGCGGGGACGACCGGATCCTGGAACTGGAGGTGAGCTGAGTACGGCGCCTCAGTCCTCCGCCGGCTCCTGCTCGGACGGCTCGGGCGGGCGTACGACGACCTTCCCGGACGACAGGTCGATCGGGCCGCGTCCTGGATCCCCGTCGCCCACGTCCTCCCGGGTCAGCTCCAGGCGGTTCTGTTCGTCGCGGGTGTGTTTGCGGCCGGGTGCGAACAGTTCCTCGAAGACGTTGAACACGGGGCCTCCCTCGGCCGGTTGCTCTACAGCGTAAGCCTCACCCTGCCGTTGGGGCGCTGAGGGTTTCGGACGGGAACAGGCCCAGCCGATGCGCCAGCGCCGCCGCCTCACCGCGCCCCGAGACGCCGAGCTTGCCGAGGATGTTGGAGACGTGGACGCTGGCCGTCTTCGGGGAGATGAAGAGTTCCTCCGCTATCTGGCGGTTGGTGCGGCCGATGGAGACCAGGCGGAGGACGTCGCGTTCCCGGCTGGTGAGGCCGAGGGCCTGGACCGGATCGGCGGCGGGCGACTGCTGCGGTGCCTGGCGGAGGCTGAGGCGGGCGCGCTGGGCGAGCAGGCCGACGGCGTCGGCGAGGGGGCGCGCGCCGAGGTGGTCGGCGACGGCATGCGCGAGCCGGAGCAGCTCGGTGGCACGGTCGCGGTCGTCCTCTCCCCCGGCGGTGAGGAGGGCCTCGGCGAGGCGGTGGCGGACGCGGGCGAGGTCGTAGGGGCGTTCCAGGCATTCGAAGGCGGTGACCACCTCGGACCAGGTGTCCGGGTCGGCGATGCCCTCGGCGCGCTGGAGCTCGGCACGCACCCATTTTTCGTGGGCGGCCCAGATGGGAGCGCCGGTGGCGAGGCGCTTGACGGTGCTGAGGATGCGTTCCAGGGCCTCCTCGCGGCCCTGCCGGGCGGCGGGCAGGCTGCGGCTGTCGGCCTCGGCGGTGGCGGCGGCGAGCAGCAGCTTCCAGCCGTAGCGCTGGGTGCCGGGCGGGATGCCGGCGTCGAGGGCGCGGTCGAGTTCGCCGCGGGCGTCCAGGATGCGGCCTTCCGAGGCGGCAACGCCGATGGCGATGAAGGCCAGGGGGAGCCACTGCTGGGGCATGGGGTCGTGGGTGCCGAAATGGCCGTGTGCGGCGGCCAGTTGGCGGCCGGCTTCGGCGGCGTCGCCGCGGGCCAGGGCGACATTGGCCAGGCACAGGGCGGCCGTGCCCTGGGGCTTGGCACTGTGGCCCCGGCGCAGCGCGTTCGACGCGGCCTCGGCGGACTCGTCCCAGCGGCCGAGTGAGAACAGCGAGTCGGAGAGGTTGCCCCAGACCCACGCCTCGGTGTCCAGCAGACCGTACTTCCGGGCGAACCCGATGCCCTCCTCCAGGATCGCGGCGGCTTCGAGGGAGCGGCCGACGGCTTCGAGTTCGGACGGGAGGTTGACGTACGTACGGCCTGCGACATGGGTGAAGGACCCGGCGAGGGACTGCTCCTTGACCTCGTACATCTCCGCGAGCCCCGCTTCGATGTCGCCGGCGTCGACGAGGAGGACGCCACGGGTGACGCGGGCGTTCAGCTCGACCTCGCGGGCCTCGACCATGCGCGCGTACTCCACGGCGCGCTCGGCGGCGGCGAGGGCCTCGGCGCCGGGCTGGTGCAGCATGGACCAGCCAGCGACGTTGGTCAGGACCTCGGCGTGCACTTCGGAGGGCGGCAGTCCGCGGACCAGTTCCTGGGCGGTGGCCAGTTCCTTCCAGCCGTCGTCGCGGGCCTTCGCCTGGACCAGGCGGGAGCGCTGGACCCAGAACCAGGCGGCGAGCAGCGGGTCGTCCTCGTCCTCCAGCAGGCGCAGCGCCCGCTTGGTGATCTTCAGGGCGCGCTCGCGTTCTCCGCAGAAGCGGCTTGCGACGGCGGCCGCGGCCATCAGGTCGAGGTAGCGCAGCGCAGTGGTCGCCTGATCTCCGCCGTCCGGAGCGCGGTACACGTCCGTGTAGCCGGCGGGGCGCAGTGCGGCCCGGACATCCTCGGGGGCGGGGTCCCACAGCTCCATCGCGCGCTCCAGAAGCCGGAGTTGCTCGGAGTAGGCGTGCCGGCGGCGGGCGGCGACGGAGGCGTCGAGGACGGCGGGCAGGGCCTTGGCGGCGTCATGGGCGTGGTACCAGTAGCTGGCCAGGCGCATGACGCGCTGGTCGGCGGGGACGAGGCCCGGGTCGGCCTCCAGGGCTTCGGCGTAGCGGCGGTTGAGACGGGAGCGCTCGCCGGGCAGCAGGTCGTCGGCGACGGCCTCGCGGACCAGGGAGTGGCGGAAGCGGTAGCCGTCGCCGGTGGGTGTGGCGAGCAGGATGTTGGCGTTGACCGCCGCCCGCAGGGCCTCGATGAGGTCGTCCTCGACGAGACCGGCGACGGCGGCCAGCAGCCGGTACTCGACGGTGGAGCCGCCCTCGGCGACGATCCGGACGACCCGCTGGGCGCTCTCGGGCAGCGCTTCGACACGGACGAGAAGCAGGTCGCGCAGGGAGTCGGTGAGTCCGGTGCGGCAGCCCTCGTGGGCGGCGACGGCGAGTTCCTCGACGAAGAAGGCGTTGCCGTCGGAGCGTTGGAAGATCTCGTCGACCTGCGCGGGGTCCGGTTCGGCGGCGTGGATGCCGGCGATCTGGCAGGCGACTTCCGCGCGGTTGAAGCGGGCGAGTTCGATGCGCTGGACCGTGCGCAGCCGGTCGAGTTCGGCCAGCAGTGGACGCAGCGGATGGCGGCGGTGGATGTCGTCGGAGCGGTAGGTGGCGAGGACGACGAGGCGGCCGGTGCGCAGGGTGCGGAAGAGGTAGGCGAGGAGGTAGCGGGTGGAGGCGTCGGCCCAGTGCAGGTCCTCCAGGGCGACGACGACCGTGCGGTCGGCGGCGGTGCGTTCCAGCAGGCGGGCGGTGAGTTCGAAGAGGCGGGCCATGCCCTCCTCGTCGTGCCGGCCGGTGCCGGTCTCGCCCAACTCGGGTAGCAGCCGGGCCAGTTCCTCCTCCTGCCCGGCGGCCGCGGCGGCCAGTTCGTCCGGCAGTTCACGGCGCAGGGCGCGCAGTGCGGTGGAGAACGGGGCGAAGGGCAGCCCGTCGGCGCCGATCTCGACACAGCCGCCCAGCGCGACGACGGCGCCCTTGCGGCCGGCGGCGGTGGCGAACTCCTCGACGAGGCGGGTCTTGCCGACGCCGGCCTCACCACCCACCAGCAACGCCTGCGGCTCGCCCGTGGCAGCGCGGGCGAGCGCGTCGTTCAGCGTCTCCAGCTCCTCGGCGCGGCCGACGAAGACGGGACTGACGGACCTGGTCTCCACAGGTTCGAGCATCGCACGGGGGTCTGACAACGCGGCACCGGTTTTCCCGCCGTGGCGTCCGTCCCTCGGTCCGTCTCCCGGCCCTGCGGCGCTCACGCGGTGCGTGGGGACCGGTGCCGCCGTGGACGGCGGGTATCCGCCTCGTTCCCGGCAGCGCGTTCGGCGGCTTCCCGGCGGGCGGCGCGGCCGCTGCGTATGGCTTCGCGGACCAGCCGCTCGTGCTCGGCCCGGCGGATCAGCTCGGCGGAACGGATCTGCTGGAGCTCGTACTCGTACATCTCTTCTCCCCGGAGAGGTCGGTGTGCGGTATCGCTCATTGCGATGCCTCCACCTTCGTTTCCCAGGGGGATTCTCCGCATCGGGAGAGTTCCGTATCTTCGGCGGGCGCGGGGCCTTAGAAGGCACTTAGTACGGTCACCGGTTCACCGGGACATCTCCTAAGCCCCGGCCTAAGAGCCAGCAGACCCGGCCTACGCCCCCGGCCAGGCCCCCAGTTGCTGCGCCACCAGTCCCACCGCGCCGGCGACCGCGAGCGCCATGGCCACCGTACGCGTGTGGTGCGCGTTCAGCCGGCGGGTCAGTGGGCGGGCGAGCAGTACTCCGGCGATCGCCGCGGGTGTGAGCAGCGCGGTGCGTTGCAGGGTGTGCGCCCCGACCACGCCGGCCACCGCCAGCGCGGCCAGGCTCATCAGGGAGCCGACGAGGAAGAAGGCGCTCATCGTGGCCCGCAGCCGTGGCCCGCTCAGCCGCTGCCACACCATCGCCATGGGCGGGCCTCCGATGGACGTGGCCGTGCCCATCAGCCCCGACGCCATCCCGGCCAGGAGGACCGAGGAGCGCCGCGGCCGCGGTACGTACCCGGCCGCGCTCACCGCGACGCCGGTGAGGACCACCCCGGCGATGAGCAGCGCGAGGTGGCGGGCCGGCAGGAGGATCACGAGCAGTGCGCCAGCGGCCACTCCCGGCACCCGTCCGACGAGGGCCCAGCCGCAGCCGCGCAGATCCGCCCCGCCCCGTTCGCGCACCAGCACCGCCGCCGTCACGCCGACGGCGAGCAGCAGCACCACCGGCGGTGCTGGCGTCGGGTCGACCAGGGAGAACACCGGCGCGGCGATCATACCCAGCCCGAAGCCGACGGAGACCTGGAGCACCGCGCCGATGCCGACCGTGAGGGAGAGCAGGGCGAACTCCCCGCCGGTCATGCCCACGCAGATCGCGCCTCCAGTGGGAAGTGGCACAGGGCGGTGTGGGCGTCGCCCGCACCCTCCGGCTCCCGGACGACGGCCGGAGGCACCTCGGTGGCGCACCGGTCCTCGGCGCGCCAGCACCGGGTGCGGAAGCGGCAGCCGGACGGGATGTCGAAGGGCGAGGGGATCTCGCCCTTGAGCTGGATCTCCTGGTCGTCGGTGGCGCGGGAGGTGTCCAGGACCGGTGCGGCCGACATCAGCGCGGCCGTGTAGGGGTGCTGCGGGCGTTCGAACACGTCCTCGGTCTCGCCGTGTTCGATGACCTTGCCCAGGTACATCACCGTCACCCGGTCGGAGATGTACCGCACCACGGACAGGTCGTGGGAGATGAACACGTACGCGACGCCGAGGCGCGACTGGAGTTCCGAGAGCACGTTGAGGACCTGTGCCTGCACCGACAGGTCCAGGGCGGAGACCGGCTCGTCACACACGATGAGGTCGGGGTCCAGGGCCAGCGCACGGGCGATGCCGATGCGCTGGCGCTGCCCGCCGGAGAACTCGTTGGGGTAGCGGTGGGCGTCGCTCTCCCGCAGCCCGACCAGGGACAGCAGTTCCCGGACCCGCTTCTCGCGCGCCTTCGCGTCCGGGACGACGTCCCGGTGGGTGCGCCAGGGCTCGCCGATCAGATCGGCCGCCGACATACGGGCGTTGAGCGAGGCGAAGGGGTCCTGGAAGACCATCTGGACGCGGCGCCGCCAGTTCAGCAGCTCCTTGCCGCGCAGGGCGAAGGGGTCGACGCCGTCGTACCGCACCGTGCCCGCGTCGGGCCGTTCCAGCCCGAGCAGCACCCGGGCCAGGGTGGACTTGCCGCAGCCGGACTCGCCGACGAGCCCGAGGGTCTGTCCCCGGCCGAGCCGTATGTCCACTCCGTCCAGGGCGGTCAGCCGGCGCCGGCCGCTGCCGAAGCTCTTGGTGACGCCGCGGACCTCCAGCAGCGGCGGGTGTCCGTCGGTTCCGTCGGCCCGGGGTCCGGGAGTGGCGGTGGTGGCGCGGGACTCAGGCACGGTCGAGCTCCTCGGAGAAGTGGCAGGCGGCCGAACGTCCGTCGCCCGTGGTGCGCAGGGACGGCCGTTCCCGGACGCATCGCTCCCGCACCAGCGGGCAGCGGGCCTGGAAGACACAGCCGGGCGGCACCGCGCTCAGCTCGGGCGGGCTGCCGGGGACGGCCGGCAGCGGGCGCCCGCGCTCGGCGTCCTCCGGGACCGAGTCGAGCAGTCCGCGGGTGTAGGGGTGGCGCGGGGAGGTGAAGACGTCGTGCACCGTGCCCTGCTCCACGACCGTGCCGGCGTACATCACGACCACGTCGTCGGCGCGCTGGGCGACCACGGCCAGGTCGTGGGTGATCAGTACGACGGCCATGTCCCGCTCGTCCTGGAGGTCCCGAAGCAGCCGCATGATCTGTGCCTGCACGGTGACGTCGAGCGCGGTGGTCGGCTCGTCGGCGATGAGCACATCGGGGTCGAGGGCGACGGCCATCGCGATCAGCAGCCGCTGGCGCATGCCTCCCGAGAACTGGTGCGGATAGGACTTGGCCCGCTGCCTCGGCTCGGGGATGCCCACGCGGGTCATCAGCTCGATCGCCTTCTCCTCGGCCTGCCGCCGGCTCAGTCCGCGGTGGATGCGGAACGGCTCGCCGATCTGCCGGCCCACCGGCTGCACCGGGTTGAGGGCGGTCAGGGCGTCCTGGAAGACGATGGACAGGACGGGACCGGCCAGCTTGCGGCGTTCCGCCGGGCTCAGCCGCAGGGTGTCCTTGCCCCTGACGCGTACGGCGCCGCCGGTCACGGAGGCCGCGGGGTCCAGCAGTCCCACCACTGACAGCGCGGTCATCGACTTGCCGCAGCCGGACTCGCCCAGCAGGGCGAGGGTGCGCCCGTGGCGGACGCTGAAGCTGACGCCGTCCACAGCGCGCACCGTGCCGGAGGCCGTGCTCAGGTCCACGCACAGCCCCTCGACGTCGAGGGCGGGGTCGGTGGCGGACGGGGCGGGGGCGGAAGTGGTCGTCACGGGATCATCTCCGGAGGAACGGCGGCGGAGGCACCGCGGCGCTTGCGGGGCAGCGTCAGCCGCCAGCGCTGGGCGGGGTCGGTGGCAATGCGGGCCCAAGCGGCGAGCACCGTGGCGGACACGGTGGTGAGGACGATGGCGAGCCCGGGCAGCACCGTGATCCACCAGGCGGTCTGGA